>JAMOMD010000197.1 GCA_027068725.1 Thermoproteales archaeon
GAACTCTGCCATCAGCATCCTGGACGACATACAGCATATGCTCATCACTATCAAGTAGAACTACTAGATCGTCAGGACAGTGTCTGTAGTGCGCATCTCTTAGTACACTGACAATCTTTCTAAATAGGTCCCTATTCTTCAGTAGCTCTTCTTTGTCTAACTTCCTGACGAATATTTTCTCAAGATCTACGTTAGCGTGATGAGCATTGTCGAATGACGATAAAACAAACGTCTTGTTAAGCCACATCTCGAGAGGATCATCCTTTAAGTATCTTACAGGTTCCTGAAGTTCAACTTTTACTGCCTTATCACCAAGCTCACGCTCTAGCGCAACCGCAAAATATCTACCTGATCCCTCATAGCCAAACGTGGTCAAAGTCATGACAACCTTGTACGTTCTCGCTAGCAAACGGCGCACACGTGCAACACCTACACAAGATGCCTCATCAACTAGAACAAACGGACACTCGCATCTCTCTCCTGGCTTCCTGATAACTATCTCGAAGTCTCTACAAGTAACTATTCTACGATCACGATACTCCACCTCACAGTGTAGTACACTACGTACACCTCTAAGAAATGCCTCTGGAACCTCGTATGGACATACAAGCTCTATCTGAGGAATGTCAAATCTTTCAAACAAACGAACAGCAAGTACACCCAGTAGAAAAGTCTTACCACGACCTCTACCTCCTGACAGTAAGAAAGCCTTCTTACCTCTAATTTTAAGAAAATTATCAAATAACTCAACAGCACGCCTCTGATCAATCGTGAGAACATCATTGAAGCAGTGTGAAAATGCTTTTCTACCGGGAATAGAATACGATAAAACACCACTACGCGTTAGTACTATATGTGCTTCACACTCTAGAATACTATCTTTCAAATACTTTGAGAATCTTGAATCAAGACCAGGGTTCCACTTCTCAAAATTTTTAACAGCAATTATTAATGAACCACCTGCACAAATAGTCTCAGACACTGCACATAGCATGTTTGGTCTAAGCTTCTCATATGTTGCACAGTCTATGATAACGTAATCAAACTCGTGACCAAGCACTTTCTGATATTGCTCGGGTACTATCTTAGTTATAGCATTGTGTTGAAATTCTTCTTGAGATACTACTAGAATCTTTTTAGATAACCCTACGATGTTGTTAATTATTTCTTCAATATTATCTACCTCAACTACTGCGAGTCCTCTCAGCTTGCGTTCTCTTAGTTCTTGAAGAAATTTAACAAGATCCTCGAGCATGTGCATTATCCTAGGTTTAGCTTAGATTAACAAGACTTAAAGCTCGAGAGAGCCATGTCTGTGGGAATCTTCCCATGTCATCATCGTTCTTAGAGATGCTGAGAGAGATAGAGACTAGATGGCAGAAGGCTTGGTATGAATCAGGAATATTCTGTCCTCGACCTGACGAGAAGCAAGAGAAATTCTTCATAACTGTCCCATACCCCTACGTCTCAGGTCCTCCACACATTGGACATGGTAGAACCTTCACCATAGCTGACATAATTGCGAGGTTCTACAGAATGCTTGGAAGAAACGTCCTGTTTCCAATTGCTTGGCATATCACTGGTACGCCAATTCAGGCAATTGCTGACATGATAAGTCGAGGAGACGAGGAGACAATTAGTCGCTATGTTGAGTATGTGCGTCTGTACGTGCATGATGAGGAGGAGGCTAGAAGAATAGTTCAAGAGTTTAGAGATGGTAGAAAACTTGCAGAATTCTTTGCACGTGCGTACGAGAATGATTTCAGGAAGATGGGCTACTCTATGGATTTCACGAGACAGTTCACGACCGGTGATCCTGACTATAGTGCATTCATAATATGGCAGTACCTGAAGCTGAGAAAGAAGGGACTTATAACACGTGGAAAACATGTTGTACTATACGCACCTGATGAAGGACACGCAGTTGGCGAACACGATATCAAGGGCGGTGACG
>JAMOMD010000198.1 GCA_027068725.1 Thermoproteales archaeon
CGTGTCCCTAGCAGCGTAGTACTTGACCCACATGTGTGGCAGAAGCATGAGACCAATACTGAACACTATCAGGAAGCTGAGCACGAGGTCAGGTCTCCAGGATAGTATTAGCATCCTGGAGTTCTCGTGAGCTAGGAAAGAGAGTACCTGAGGAAGACCACCAGGAAAGAACTTGAGAAGTAGTACAACACCCGCAACCCATATTCCAACGTACATCCACACTCCCTGAAGAACGTCTGTCCAGTATGCTGCACGTAGTCCACCAATCATGACGTACGTCGCAGCCACAAGCATTAGAATGAGAGACGATAGCCAGTATGGCAATACTCCACCTGTTGCTACTGACAGTATTATGCCAAGACCAATCGCTTGTACTACAATGTAGGCAACTATGAACAGGGCCTGCACTACGGCAGTTATTACTCTCAGTGCTTCACTACTGTAAAAATCGGCAAGCAAGTCGGCTGGAGTTATGAAGCCCTTAGCCTTGCCTAGCAAAAATATCCTCCTGCCATAGTAGTACCCCCACACTGCTGCAAGTGTTGTCCAAGCCATTGCAGCAATCCAGAACGAGACACCACAAGACGAGATCACGGCAACACTTGTGAGAAATGCGAAAGCACTGTGGTATGTAGATGCCACAGCTAGGAACAGGACTATGAGACCAGCTGTTCTACTTAGGACATAGAAGTCCTCTATAGTTCTCCTGAACTTTCTGCCAGCAACATAGCCTAGTACTATGCACAGTGCGCAGTATACTGCTACTATTGTGGTAGTTACGATCCAGGTCTGCATGTTCACTTCCAGCAGAGCTTTGCTAACAGCACAACTATCACAATCAGGTAGATCCACACGAAAAATGAATATAGTAGAGGAAGCGATAGTCCACAGATTAGCACAGGCTCATTGATTAAGTATGTCACGAACACTAGCACGTACCCAACTATGAGCAGCAGTGTCAGTATCCTACAGATGCGTGCTCTCGACACAGGAATATGAGGAGTTGAGCCGATAATTAATACATTATCGACAGGAAGTCTCTACAAGCCTTCCTTCACAGACTAGCTTCCAGATCTTTCTAAATGCTGAAGATCGAGGAGGAACACGACTATGCACAACTATGAAAGCATTAACGAGAGCTCTATACTCGAAGCTCGAGTATATTAGATCAAATCTATCAACAAGAGGAAAACCGTGCGAGACTAGGAAACTCCTGACTTCTGCAAGATCACTCTCCGTTGCTTTACGTTTACCAAAATTCACTCTCCTATTCGTCACATGAATTTCACCTCCCCCAGGCAGCACTATCTTACCGTAAGCTGCCTTAACTCTCCACGTACTTGAGTCCGTAGAGGATACGCCTATCGCCTCAAGAATCGGGATGATTATTGGACTGCCTAGTCCAAGAACGTGAATCTTTACCTTACCCCCAACCTCATCAACAAGACGCTTTAGAAAAGATAGTGCTCTCAATCTGCTGTTGCCCTTAACCCCTCTTAGGATAAGCACGTAAGGCACTAGTGCACCTACGGCTATTATCTCAGGAGAGTGTTCTAGATACTTTTTCAAATATTCTAGAACAATATCCTCTCTATAGTGGTAATGTAATACTGGGACAACACATCCCTCAACTTCTTTCAGAAGTTTCACATAATTTCTATAAGATTTCTCAAGCTTTTTCCTGAGCAAATTCTCATCGTCCTGTGGCGATGGTGGATAATCGACGTTAAGAAAATAGCGTGCTTCTCCAAACCTCCTATATATTTGAACAATCTTCTCGAGCGGAGGCTCAATGCCATGCCTCAGGAACTGGTAACCTCCACTGTCGATCCATATCTCGTACTTTATATCACACTGCAGTAATTCGTGTATAGTAGTCTCGCCTCGTGCAAGGACGTTCTTAGTCAGCATATCGTACGCATTGACCATTATTGCAGGAA
>JAMOMD010000199.1 GCA_027068725.1 Thermoproteales archaeon
TGTCCACAGGTTTAGTAAAATCTAGAAAAGAATCGAAAGGAAAGTTGGTTAGCCATGACAGTTGTCACGATCTTCTTCAAGAAACCGTAAAATCTAGAAAAGAATCGAAAGTCACCACACTGCGGACACTTAATTTTCTGGGTAGTGGAAAAATCTAGAAGAGGATCGAAAGAGGGGCTGTGTGTCAGGATGTGGAGGCTAGTTTATTGGGGGCTGTGTTTGTTTTGTGATGGTGGTGATGAGGGGATCACGGCCAGATGTGTTGTGGTTTGATGAAGAGTTCCAACCAGGCTGAGTGTTATTTCTTTGATATTATTATCTTGTGTCCGGGTCTTGTTTTTAGGTCTATTATTTTCACTATTTTGAATTTGGCTTTTTGTATGTTGTTTATTGCTTCTTCTAGTGTTGCTGTTATTCTTCTTCCTATTTGTAGGTATTCGAATAGTGTTGCAAGTAGTGAGTGTTCTTGTCCTTTCGCGTCTAAGAATATGTGTTTTGATATGAGTATTCCATTGCTGTTTAATGCGTTGTATATTTTCTTTAGTACATCTATGTATAGTGGACTTACTGCGCCTATGTCTAGTACTATGTCATAATTTTTATCAATGTCATCTTTTGTGAAGTCTGCTGGTATTAGTCTTATTCTGTCCTGTAGTTTGTATGCTTCTACTATTTTTCTCGTTATGTTACGTATTATGTATGGGAGATCTAGTGCATAAATCTCAATATTTGGGAAAGTTTTTGCAATAAATATGGGATAGAGTCCTGTGCCACATTCTATGTCGAGAATTTTCTTAGCATATTTGAAATACTCGAGATCTCTTATTATATTCGTTATTTCTTCAAACTCGCCTGTTACTAGTGCAAGTTCTGTAGACATTAACACACTCTCGTTAGTCCACACTATCTCAGGTATCGAGGCTTGTCCTCTGAGTATACTAATTATATGTCTCTAAGATCGGTGCTGTTCTATTAACTCAGCTCCAAGGTCTATAGTTACTGCAATGCTGTTACAGAGAGTTACTTACTAAGAATATGTTTGATAGCTCTGTATTAACATACCTACCATCGACCTCCTTAAGTAGTCCTAGGCATACTAGTATTCTGCATATGATGTTAAGAATTACTTGATTTAGTCCTAGCTTTTCTGAAAGTTCCTGAATTGAATGAGGTTCTGTAAGTATATCAAATAGTCTAAGCTTGAGAACAGGTGCAATTATATTTGAACAGGTGTGTCGAGTACATTATGTCAAGTATCTTATCAGGACGGGGCATTGGCTTTCTCTGCTCTTTTAGTAGTTTTGTTAAGTCCTCAATTCTTCTCGATAGTAGGTCATTGCTACTGCTCATATGTAGTAAGGTGCTACATAGTACTTAATATGTTCTTCAGAGTTATCGTGTACTTTTGAACGATAAGTCTATTAAGTGCTGAGCCTGATGTGTTATCAGGATGTTTCGTAGAAGATCTTATACAGTTTTACACATATGTAATTAAGGAGAGATATAGGAAAGGACAGACCTGGGCTACACGAGTATTAGAGAGAATTTATAGAAAGACTGTGAGAATGTTAACAAAGAATATCTGGATTGTTCAGGGAATACCAGAACTAGGAGATGCGTACAATTACTACGAAGTCAGTTTGCAGGATGGTAAGTTTAGATGTTCCTGTTTTTCACATTCTTGGGGCTCTAGAAGAAGACAAGAAATGTGCACACATGTTGGTGCTGTTATTGTACTTCACGAATTATGTGAATACTTAAGAAGATTCAAATATATAGGATTTGTAAAATTATCAAACGAGAACATGCATATTGTTGAAGCTTGTGAAAATTGTAAAATAATTAAAACAACAGATTCAACATTCCGAAGGCTTCTACTAGTGCTATCTAATAATGAGAATGCAACATTCCTAGTATGTGAC
>JAMOMD010000200.1 GCA_027068725.1 Thermoproteales archaeon
TCGTAGTCTCTTCCTTAGAAGTGACAGATGCTCTATGAGCCCATGTACGCGTGTCTTCTCGCCAAATAGTTCCAGAAGTACAGCCTTCAGGTACAGCTGTAGTGCTTGTTCAGCATCAAAACATGCAAGATCATAATCACCCCACTGAATCCTGAGCTTAGCACTTCTCAACATGCTCAGTGCTCTTCTCTTTAATGCAGCAACAAGCTCGCCACTCATGACAGCTAGATAGTGCATGCACATGCTACAAAAGGTCTATTACAGATGTGTGCAATGTTAGGTCTGGCATGTGTGTTAAAGTTCGTAGATTTCCTCCTGAAAGAAGAGAAGAAAGACTTGAGAAGGCTATTAAGCTTGCTCTAATCTATTCTAAGGATCCAATAATCAGATGGTTAAGCAAAGATGAAGGAGTTGTCGACCTTTCAAAACTTACGTCACCTAAAGTTAGGACAAGGTGGGTAGATGGAGAACTTGTTGCAGAAATTGAGGAAGGCTAGGAATATTCTCGAGTTTTTAGCTATTTTAAACACTTACATGGAGCTTAACAACATTGGTAAGATAATAATTACAGGTGGCTTCGCAGTTGAACTCTATACAAATAGGGCTTACCGCACAGGTGATGTTGATATAATTGTTGTAGGTAATAAGGAATTCCTTGAACAAGTACTGAACAGTATCGGCAGAAGGAGTGGACGCGTGTGGGAGCTCGAGTATTTTAGTGATAAAGCTATAGATATCGTATCAACAATGTATATAAAACCAAAGAGTCCAGTAAAGCTCAGAGTTGGTGAGCGTTGGATCTATGTTGAACCAGTTGAGGAGATTATCATAACATGTCTTGCAGCATGCAAATTCTGGCAATCAGACATTGATTGCGAGAAAGCTGCCATGCTACTGGTAGCACAGAAAGACCATATTGACTGGGAGTACCTAATGAGAAGAGCAGAGCGTGAAGAGGTGCTTGATAAATTATTTGAAATTAAGAAGAAAATCGAAGAGAAACTGCGGTGAATAATACTCGCTTAAAACAATTTAACTATAGGGTCTTACGCTGAGTGCCCCCTTATAAGTTAGCTGTACGTACTGTGTTGTGTATGTCTGAGTCTGATATTATGCTTAAGCAGAAGCTACTCGAGTTACTTGAGAAAGATCCTGAGTTTAGGTATGCCGTAGCTGGCTTAATAGGGTTTAAAGAGGTTTTGGATAGGCTTTCAAAACATGATGAGAAATTTAATAAAATTGAAGAGAGAATACTTAGGGTAGAGGAGAGACTTGAGAAGATTGAAGAGGAGATAAAGAAGATTTATGAGAGATTGGAAGATTATGATAAAAAGTTTAATGAAATTTTGAGGAGATTAGAGATTCATGATAAAATTCTCGAAGAACATAGTAGAAGAATAGAGGAATTAGCTAAGAGAATAGAAGACCTTGCGAAGAGTATACAGGCACTAGGCATGAGATGGGGATTGGTGTCTGAGGAGGCTTTCAGGAGGGGGATGTATGGAATTGTTGAGAAGATTCTCGGTGTTGGTCGTGTTGAGCGTTGGACTTATGTTGATAGGGAGGGATTTGTCTATGGTTATCCAAGTTTAATTGATGTCGATTTAGTAATAAAGGATGGTGAGCATATTCTTGTTGAAATTAAGGCTTCTGTAAGTGCAGGTGATGTACTTGAATTTAAACGAATTGGAGAACTTTATGAAAAGGTGACAGGAAAGAAGCCGAAGCTTGTCATTGTTACACCTTACGCACATGAGAAGGCTAAGGAGGTAGCGAGAGCCCTAGGAGTAGAGGTTTACGAGGGAGTATCAGGTTATTAGTTTAGGAACTTGACGTGAGGAGTATTACCGTATCTTTATGTATTTTCTACAGTACTTTCTTAGTATTTCTTCACAACGTGCACGTGAGTGTACATGAAGTTC
>JAMOMD010000201.1 GCA_027068725.1 Thermoproteales archaeon
ATTCCATACGACAAAGCTTGCATACTTTCCAGGCTCAACTGTTCCAAGCACGTTATCAACACCGAGTATTCTTGCAGGATTGTATGTCACAAGTGAAAGTGCTTCACTGAAGCTCATGCCAAACCTGATGAAAAATCGAAGCTGAAGTAGAATATTCCTCTGCAGAACAACAGGATGATCTGACATTACTGCAACAAGCGGGTGCCTCGACTCTACGATAAGTCTAACATTTTTCCAACTTTCATGCTTTAGCTCAGTCTTGTAGGCAAAAGAGTCTAGTGGTCCGTATACTACAGGTATGTTCCTATCTCTCAATAGTTCAAATACATAGAGCTCATTGACGTCACATGCGTGCTCTACAGTAAACTTTATGCCAAATTCTTCGGAAATTCTTAGCATTATCATTATATCATCCTTCTTATGAACATGCACCCTCAGCAGCTCCTCTCCCTTTATGACAGGAAGAAGTTGTCTGGCTTCATAATCAACTTCTTCAATATCTTTCTTGCCCTTTTCTATAAGTTTTAACACATCTTTTGCATGTTGCAGAGCCTTCCTAAGTAGACCAACAACACCCATTCTCGTGTAAGGTCTTGTGCCCTTCCATTTTGTAGTACTTCTAGGATTGTAACCAAGTGCAACTTTTATACCAGCATACTTTATAAACGCCTCATTAACATCTCTAGCAAAATTTCTAATAAAGACAGCACGTCCACCAATAACATTTCCACTTCCTGGCAGAACACAGGAATAGAGCACGCCATGCTCTATAGAGTCTCTAAATGACGGATCATCCATGTACACACTTGCAAGTGCATCAACATAAGGTAGAACAGAGTCCATCTCTTCATTAACCTCCTCCTCGTCAGGATTCTCGCCTGCACGAACCATGCCAATATGCGAATGTGCATCAATTATTGCTGGAGTTACTACACAGAAATCGTATTCGTACACCTCCTCGGCATCACGTGGTCTCTCCTTAGATACTCCTACTATCTTATTACCCTGCCACACAACATATACGTCTCTAAGAACCTGACCAGGGCGACCTGTGTAGAGAACATTTGCCTTTACACACTTCACGAACCTGTACAAAGCCTAGCTAGATAAAATGTTTTCTAAACACTTTCTATCAACTTCAACATGTCTCAAAACCCACCTATACTTAACTCTATGAGGCATCACAATATCCTCAATGTAAAGTAGAGGATCGTAATCCCTTGACAAGACTATACTCGATATACCTCGCTCTCGATACTCTCTACACATCTTAGCAGCCTTGACCTCGGCAGGCTCGTCCATAGACAAGACATAATCAACACAATGCTCTTCAAAGTATCTCCTATACTTAAAATCAAATACTTTCCTATGAATATCCTTTGAATAATCTATAACAAACACAAAATGAGAATTTACATAACCCTCCTTCTCTGCCAGCACTAGATTCATTAGAAAAGATAGCGGATTCTTAAGACCATACACAATTGAGGCCCAATCAACAATAATTACCCTATACTCACCACAGAGCTCATCCATTGTTAAAACACGTATCTCTCTTACACAACGAGTAACTCGCCTACGAAGTCGAGGATCCATCAGGATAGAGACTGCTGAGCTAAAGCGGGAAAAGGAAATCGTTCAGGATAAGGCAGTACTCCTGAAGTTAGAGCATTCTCATCAGTAACTCGTTTATTGCTATGCCTCTATACCCAAGGTCTCCTCCAACGCTGTAATGCTTCTTCACACTCTTGAATCCTCCTCTCGGTGGGTGAAGTCTAAAGAATGGCTTCAGCTTAGGAATGCACAGTACTTTTCCATCTTTCTTTGGCAGTGGCTTGTCCTCGGGACACCACAGTTTCTCAACCTCGCCTCTGATGAATGCTAAAGCAAACTCCTCAAAACTATCCCATCCAAGTTTC
>JAMOMD010000202.1 GCA_027068725.1 Thermoproteales archaeon
ATAGATGTATACTTATGATTTTTCTAGACTTTTTTTCATATTGTTTTGATTTACTTTTCTTCTAGTAACTTCTGTAGTATTGCAATATACGCTGCTTGTTCTAGAATTTCTGCTCTATTTAAAGCTTCGAACAAGTTTGAACCTACCGTAACTATTCCATGACCTCTTAAGATTACTGCATACACGTTTCTTGGTCTTAATGCTCTTGCTACGGCTTCGGCAAGTTCTTGGCTTCCGGGTGCGTATGTTCCTACTTCAGGTATGTTTTGACCGACGTATGCTGATACTTCGACAAGGTCTGTAGGTATCTTATATCCTGCACTGTAGAGTGCAAGGACGTGTGGTGGGTGAACATGTATTATTGCCTTGACGTCGTCTCTTGTCTTGTATATTTCTGCGTGCATTCTCCATTCTGTTGATGGTTTTCCTGAGCCTTGTACAGTGCCGTCAAGCTTCATTTTAACTATGTTTGCAGGCTTGACCATGTGCTTCGGCATTCCTGATGGTGTTATGAGCATGGTCTCCTCATCGAGTCTAGCCGAGATGTTTCCACCTATCGTTGTTGTAAGTCCCTTCAGGTAGGTCCATCTGAAGACTTCTGCTATGAGTCTTCTGAGTTCTGCTTCTCTTGTCATTACTGTCGTGAGTGGGCTTTGAGCTTACTTAAGTACTCTTCATAGAGCTGTCTGATGCGTATCTGCCACTGAGGTAGTCCCTCAGGTTCTCGTGGGTACTGTCTGTACAGCTCTTCGATCTTCTTCATGTAGCTTACAGCAAGTGCAAGTTTTCGTATAAGTGAAAGTGGTAGTCTAACAAGTTTGAAAAGCATCCTGATGCGCGTCAGCAAGCTTCGCTCACTACCTTCACTCGATAGTGCGAGAACGTCAGAGCTCTCGACGAGACGAGCACGAAGACCAGCTTCAATTTCTCTATTGTCCATGTGCTGAAGAGCGAGACGGAAAATGTCTAGCTTAGCCTGCTTAAGTCCATAGGCCTGCACATACCTAATGTTATAGTTCCATAAGCCGCGAGCAGACAATTCATCTCTCTCGTAAGCTTCGGCTATGACCTCTGTTGCTATTTTTGCGGACAGCATAGCTGGGCCTAGGCCTCCTCCATGCACAGGATTTACAGCACATGCTGCATCACCAATTGCGAGAAACCTATTCCAGACTAGCGTATCGAGGGGTCTTCGTGTTGGAACAATACCTCCTCCTGAGTTTAGTACTTTCCTGTTCTTCAGCTCGCTTCGAGTCTTAACGAGTTTTTCGTAGAACTTGTTTGGATTATAGCCTAGTTCTTTAACATATTTGCCCCATATTCCCAGTCCAACATTTGCCATGCGGCTAGTCTTTGGGAAAAACCACCAGTAGCCTCCTGGTGCAATATCTTGATTCAGGAAGATTCTGATAAGCTCTTTTCTGTCAATATCAGTCTCAAGCTCAACTATCTCACGTACAGCATAGGACGCATCTTCAGGTCTTAGAGGCTCACTAACCGGAATGTTCTGCGGTAGCTTCGTTCGGATGGCGCCAGATGCACCTGTCGCATCAATTGTAACTTTTGCCTGTATCTCGAGTCTTGTGCCATCTCTTCTCTGTACAACAATTCCGCGTACTTCACCATTTTCGAATATTGGCTTTACAGCACTTGCCTGGTCAAGTATCTCGGCTCCTGCATTTAGTGCTCTCTTTGCAAGATGTGTAAGCCATTTATGAACGTCGAGTGCGTAGCCTTCTCCGGGAACCTCTATCACAACATCCTCTTCAGGACTTATGACGAGTGCTCCCCTGTAATAGTTGACAAAGACTTCCTGTTCTACGTCAGGAATATGTTGTTCTATGTGATGTTTCCCAATCGCGTCACCTGTAACCTTGAATAACTTATCAAGTGGCTTCTGCTCGATTACTGTGACG
>JAMOMD010000203.1 GCA_027068725.1 Thermoproteales archaeon
CCATACTCCTCATCTAACTCAACTATCCCTGCATTATCCTCAAATGCTGAGACAACCCAGCTAGGTCTCAGCTCATCCAACACCTTCATTATGTACGTCCTCAACATGTTCCTAATCTCAGACCCATCAGGAAGTCTTACAACACCCTTGAACGTCTTATGATAACAATGCTCACTCCATGTCTGTGCAATAGTCTGCAACTCAACATCCGTCGGATTTCTACCAATTTTACGAAAGTGATCTCTCACATACCTAAGCTCCTCGAGACTTAGACCAAGACCAAGAGCAGTGTTAATCTTCTGCAGATCATCATCATCTGCGTCGAGCATGTCAACCTCGTAGACCTCCACGTCAGGATACAGTCTCCTGAACAGACTAGACATTGCTCAGCATGAAGTCTACACTTGCTATATTACTTAAACTTCTCTACTAGAGCACAGTGCTAAAAATAATAGAAGAGACTGTACTTTACATGGATCTTCACTATCTAGACAGGAAAAGATGGGTCATACTATTTGACATTCTAGCAAAAAAGATACTAGACAGACCAGCAACAGTTGAGGAAATTTATGAAGAAGTACTAAGACAGAAGGATAGACTAATGCTAGACGTTTCTCTCCAGGAGCTTAGAGAGATATTGAATGAATTTGAGAGAAGAGGCATAATAAAATTCGTAAAAGATAACAATAACACAAAAGCAATACTCACAGAAGAGGCTAAATACTTCGTACTAATATACAACACATCGTTCATTGGTCTATAACTAGAACCCTCGCACCAACGTTATCACTCCTAGTAACAATACACTCAGCATCCGCTTTCTCAAGTTCTCTACATAACCTACTTACTAGATCTTCATCATAATGTTCTAGAAAGCCATAAGCAGCTGGCCCCCAGGAGCTCTGCCCAATTCCACGTAGTCCAAAGCTTCTAAATATCTCAAGCACAGTCTCAGTCTCCTTCCTGAAGACTCCTCCCTGAACCTTACTAAACATCTTACCAACAGTTATCTGAAGCTCCTCTAACGCAGATACAAACTCGGTAAAGTTCTTACCAATGACAGCCGGTAAGAGCTTGTTAAGTACAATAAAGTGCGCATAATATACCAGCTCTGGCTCACAGGTAGAGGCAAATAGCTCATGTTCTCTCACCTCGTCTGGCCCCCTTGCACGACGTGGTACTCCAATGATTATAGTCCACTCTTCAGGAAATTCTAACCTTAGAGTAGCATAGGAAACTCATCACTTAACTTACCTGAATCAAGCACTAGACCACCATGCTTAAACACGTAAGTACCTACGCCTGAAACTTCTCCTCTACCTAGAACCTTCGCAAGTTCTACTACATCAACACTCTTTCCAAAGAGTGATAGTACACAAAGTCCAACACTTAACTTAAGCTGTGTTGTAGACCCCAGACCAGCATGTCGAGGAGCATGTGATATTACCCTCACGTTAACTCGATCAACATCAACCTCATATACTGACCATAGTCTAGCAAGAACGTCTCTCACTTCAGGAATGTCAGGCACAACCTCGCCTCTGCCAGGATACTCAGCCTCGACAACGGTCCTAGGCTCCCTTACCGCAAGACCAAGACAGACAAATTTTCTACCAGGAGCTGAGCCAAAAGGATTCAGTACTCCAAAATGTACACGAGCTGGAGCAAGTACTCTAACTACCTTACCCACGTTATTTAACCATGTTAGAACTCGACAATTCTCTTACCCTTATCCTTGTACTCCTTTATCAGCTGCTCAGCCCAGTCTGGTGGTAGCTTTATCACGTACAGGTACTTCTTGAGACGAGCCTTCAGTTTAACAAACTTGTCATACTTCTTTACACGAATCTCCTCTGCCTGATCAGCATACTTCTTCCAGAGCTCAACTAGGAATACCTCCTTTGGCATTGCGTGAGAAGGACTGAGGGTGCGTTTATAAGAATTTTTGAAGATTGTCTACGGCCGCAAGACAGCTCCACTCACGCAGGGGCTGACGCCCCCGTCGTGGAGCTACGTCTCTAAGCTACGTGTCCCTGATTAATAAACTGTTCTCTACGCTAGGGCAAACTTATTAAACAACGGGCCTGTACGAGCAGTCGGTAGCCTTACATGGCCAAGGGTCCAAGGTACAAGGTAAAGCACAGGAGGAGGAGAGAAGGAAAGACAAACTACTACAAGCGACGTGAGATGATAAAGAGTGGAAAGCCAAGGCTCGTTCTCAGGAAGACTAACTACAGGATAATAGCACACATAACGACAGCCACACCAATTGGAGACATAACACATGTCTGGGCATCAAGTGACGAGCTGAGAGGCTTTGGCTGGAAGGCAAGTCTCAAATGCACACCAGCAGCCTACTTGACAGGTCTCCTCGTAGGTCTCAAAGCTCTTCTCAAGGGAATACACGAGGCAATAATAGACATTGGACTACACAGACCAGTCAAGGGCTGTAGACTCTTCGCTGCCCTGAAGGGAGCACTAGATGCAGGACTAGAGATACCACATGGTGAGGACATATTCCCAAGCGAAGAAAGAATACGCGGTGAACACATTGCCGAGTATGCAAAAATGCTAAAGGAGCAGAACCCAGACCTGTTCAAGGTAAGATTCTCAAAGTACCTAGAGGCTGGACTAGACCCTGTTGATCTACCAAAGCATTTTGAGGAAGTAAAGAACAGGATCCTAAGATACTTCGAAGGAATGTTCAAGAAGCTTGGAGTAGAGCTACCACCAATACTAAAAGGAGAAGAAGCAGTAGCAGAGGCAGAATAATAAAAAACACTAGAAAAATCTAAACAACGATCTGAAACATTCACCTCGTACAAATTCCTAATCTTAAAAATTTCTAGAAATAACAGGACGATACTCAACCTTGTCTACAGGACAATAATTAGAAACCCCACACATACTACTAAATTTGGCTATGCTGAAGCCGTTCAAGGTAATTGACTTATCATTAGAAATAAGAAGTTTATCAACACCAATGTTTCCAGGATATCCACAGCCACTTAAGACAATGTACACAACAATCGAGACTGCCGGATATAATTCCAATGTATGGATATTTGTAGAACATACAGCAACACATGTTGATGCACCTCTCCATTTCATAAAGAATGGACTCTCAATAGATAAACTTCCTATAGAAACATTCATAGGCTGGGCTACAGTCCTAGACTTTTCATGGAAACCTCCAAGATCTCTAATAACGAGACAAGAATTAGAAGATTACATACAGAAACTCAGAACTAAAGGTATCGAAATTTCTAAAGACTGGATTATTTTAATACACACAGGATACGGTACAAAAGCTGGAACACCACAATGGTATGATTATCCAGGATTAAGTGAGGATGCGTGCATGTACTTACTTGAGCTTGGTGTGAAGGCTATAGGAACTGATGCTCCAAGTCCTGATCGTGAACCATTTCCTGCACATACAATACTTCTTCCAAAAGGAGTAGCAATATACGAGAATCTTACAAACTTAGACAAACTTATTGAGAAGAAATTCCTATTTGTTGGACTTCCGTTAAAACTTGTTGGAGGTACTGGTAGTCCTGTTAGGGCTGTAGCAATAATTTTTGAGGAGTAGGCTTGTTCTGTTATTTATTTTTGAAAAGTTGTTTAATATACAGTTTCTTACCTTATCTTGTCTGGTGGTACTATCTTGTTTGTTATTAGGTACTGCTTCAGGTGTGATAGGTCTCTGAAGTATCCTCCCTTGGCCATTCTGTAGAGCTTTCTCCAGGTCTTCGCATCGATTATGCCGTTGTCCTTCAGGTACTTCAGGAATCTTCTCAGTGTTCTGATCTTGTTTATCCATGCACGCTTGGGGTCTTCTCTAGCTCCCTTTGGTCCTTTCCTGCTTCCTGGTCCTCTTCTCTTGCCCTTCTTCTTTTTCTCGTGTAGTTCTCTCCATCTTCCTCTACTGTTGCCCTTCTTTGGCTCAACTACGATTAGTCCCTCCTTTATGAGACGCCTAACGTCAGCTCTTGTCGATACTTCCTCTAGTCTAGGCAGTGCATCTGGCAGTATCTTGACTCTGGATTCTCCTACTCCAAGGATCTCAGCTGCTAGACGTCTAACGTCTACCATTGTTACTCACCGTACTGCAGTCCTAGGAGCTTTTTAACTTCCTCTTCACTCGTCACGTTCAGGAGTTCCATCATGTCTCTGTAGGTTATGTTCAGGACCTTGATTCCCTTCTCTAGCGCCTTCTTAATTATCTCGAGCCTCTTCCTCTTGCTTACAGTGCTTGCAATGATTATTGCTTGCTTGGATGGATCGATCTTATCGAGATCTTCTGGTCTGAATACTCTGACTGGCTCAAAACCTGATGGATGTAGTCCACGTACAGCCTTTGGCTGTCTATAGCCGATCTTCACGAGTGGTGGATATCCCTTGATCTGGTGCCTAATCTTGTTGTCCAGACCTTTTGGTCTCCTCCATCTTTCTTGACGTGCAATTCTCCAGAATCTCCACTCGTCCATTCTCATCCATCTAGGCTCCCTCCTCTCCATCAGCATCCTGAGCTTCAGAAGCCTAGCCTGCTCCTTCGGAAGCTCACGCTTCATCTTGAGTATGTTCCTCAGCTTACTAGCAAGCTCCTGCTGCTGTGTCTGCTGTTGCTGAGCAGACATGGGCAATCTGCGAGAGAAGGATAGACCACTCTTAAAAGCTTCCCTCTAGAGAGACCTGCGAGAATTAACTAGGACTCGTTTTAGTAGACGTAAGCTAGGAGTACTCCACCTGTCCTGAGCTGCTTAGCCTCGTGGTGACTCATTACGCCCTTTGGCGTGGATAGTATCAGGATGCCGACGTCCTTTGCTGGCAGGTACTTCTCCTCCCACTTCTGTATATCACGCCACTTGACGGGGAACCTGGGCTTTATGACTCCACAGTCGTTGATCTTGCCAAGAAGCTGAACAATGAACTTGCCGCCTCTGCCATCGTCAATGTACTCTATCTCTCCAATGTATCCGTACTTCTGCATGACTCTCAGAACGTTGCCGACAAGCTTAGATATTGGCCAGATGACTACCTGCTTGTGCCCTCTCATCTCTGCGTTCTTTATCATTACCATAGCGTTAGCTAAGACGTCTAGCAGTACCATACCTGCGCTCAGTCATGAGCAACCTCTTATAAAATCTTGCTCTCGTTCAAGCACACAGTGATGAGCAACTCCGTCGCTGAGCAGATGACGAGTTTTTCGGGGAACTGAGATAGCGAGCATGCACGTTCTTGATAATGTTCTAATTCTTATCACATCACCACACATCGCATGAGCATGGAGAAGGTCAGACTCGGCATAGTAGTGTCAGAGTTTAACTACGATGTGACCTACATAATGCTCCAGAAAGCTATAAGTCACGCAAAGTTTCTTGGCGCAGAAGTCAGGTACGTAGTCAAGGCCCCCGGAACATTTGACACTCCAATTCTTGTACATGAGCTACTGCAGAAACCTGACGTAGATGCAGTTGTTGTGCTTGGCGCAGTAATTCAGGGAGAGACAAAGCATGACGAAGTTGTTGCTCAGCAAGCAGCAAGAAAACTGCTTGACCTATCAATACAGTTCGGAAAACCCGTGACATTAGGCGTGATTGGGCCTGGAGCAACTAGGCTACAGGCACTAGAGAGAGCAGAAGAGTACGCTAGAAGAGCAGTTGAGGCTGCGATAAAACTAGCTAGAAGAATAGTACAGATAAGGTCAGCAACATACAGCGATAAGACTATCGTAGTCGAGTAATGACTACAGTACGAGTCAAATATCTTCTTTATAAAGAAGATAACGAACTAAAAATAAGACAAGACGTCCCAATAGAAGTACAGGACGCACAGATAAAAAACGAAGAAATTTTAGAGAAATGTATAGCACTCCCAACATTTGAGAACTCTCACATACATGTACTAGACAGCTGGCTAAGCGAGTTCTTCAATAAAATGTACATTGACGACGTTGTTGGAGCACCATACGGAATAAAATATTTCTACCTACAAATAGCAGCCGAGAGCACACTCAGAGAAAGTACACACTATGCATTATCAAACCTAAGAAGAACAGGCACAGCTAAGGCAAAAGTAGTTGTAGAGTATGGATTAAAGAACTTCAAAATAATAGAAGAAGAGGCTAAACGCACCAATGTAGAGGCCGAGCTATATTTAGAACCTTCGGAATTTCACATAACCCCCAATGAGAACACGTCAGAGAAAATTATCGAAGAACTAAAGAAGATAGCACAAATAGGAAAGAACATTGAATTAATATCACCACTTAACTATACCATAGAAGAACTTGAACTAGCTAGAGAACTAAAGAAAAAACATAATCTTAAAGTAATGACACATGTATCAGAAACAGAGGATACCTATCAAGACGGTGATTTAAAATTGGCAGTAGATATTCTCGAAGCAGATGTATTGGTACATTGTGTACATGTCAAAGATAATGATATAGAACTACTTAGAGGAAAGACTATTGTTGTTACACCAAGATCTAACATGAAACTTGTTGGAAGGTTACCTCCTATAGAGAAGTTCCTAAAGTATGATGATATTAAGGTTCAACTAGGCACAGATAATGTTGGTCTATGTGAGCCAAATCTTTGGTTAGAACTTAGAACTCTCTCCACACATGTAAGTTCGACAGCATTTGTGAGATTATTTGAAAATTGTTTAACACAGGGCGCAGAAATGCAGCTAGTACTAGTTAGAGATCTTTGTGATTTATCTAAATTTTCTGATAGTGTTGAAAAGTTTGTGAGAGTCTTGTGTAATTTTGTTGAGGATATTGTTGGAATAGTGAAGACAGGATATTGTTGACGTTTGTTTTAATTTAGAATGTAAAAATATAAGAAAAATATGTGTATGGTCTGGTCTATACCTTCTTACTTCTGTTGCTGTGTCTGCTGTTGCTCCTTCTTTAACTCCTCTTCTAGTTTCTTCAGCTCTTCTTCTATCTCTTTCTCTATTTCTTCTATTGGCTTAGGTGGGGGCGTTGTTGCAAGTGTGTATCCTATCCAGGCAAGTATTCCAAATATTACTGCTATGCCTATGAATGCTGTTACTTGCAGTGCTATTAGTGATACTGACTGTGTGAATATTGTGTTTATTGACGGTATGTAGGGACCAAACATCAGGAGTGCGTATACTATTATGACGATTACGCTTACTATTATCAATCCTACTCCAACTAGCTGGTCCTTATGCATACCTATGCTACTCGTTTTGCATACTATTTAAGTATTTCAGCCACGAATCTTTGATAATAGTTTAAATTTTTCGATTAGGAAGTGTGTGACTTGTATTTTACTGAATATTCAGCCGAGAACCGAGTCTTCATCGAGTCCGTGCCCGTTACACTCATCATCTCGTTATAGTTCCTTACTTCTTCAGCTTTTCAATCTCTGCCATTTTTGCTCCTTTGCCAAGGTACTCCCAGATTCTAATTAGCTCGTTCAGCTTTGCCACTCTCTCGCCTCCTGTTACTCCTGTCTTTATTAGAGGTGCACCAAAGCCTACTGCTATGTGTGCTAGTATGGGATATTCTGTCTCTCCTGATCTGTGCGAGACAACAGGCACGTAGCCATGTCGCACAGCTACCTCTAGTGTCCTTCTAGCACGTGTCAGTGTTCCAATCTGGTCAGGCTTGATTATTATGCCGTTTGCTGCCTTTCTCTTTATTCCCTCTCTAAGCCTCTTCTCGTTTGTTACAAATATGTCATCTCCAATGATGAGCCTGTCAGGAAATAGTGCTGTAAGCTCAGCAAAGCTGTCGAAGTCCTCTTCGTGGAATGGGTCCTCTATGTACCATATGTCGTACTTCTCTATCAGGTACTTCATGTACTCAAGCTGCTCACGTGGTGTACGTTCAACACCCTCATTCCTGTAGATGTACTTCTGCTTACTCTCATCCCATAGTGATGATGCTGCTACGTCTATTCCAATCCTGATCTCGAAGCCCATCTTCTCACTAACTTCCTTAACAACCTTCGTCAAGACCTCGAGCGCCTTCTCTGTCGATATTCTTGGAGTCCAGGCACCTTCATCATTTCTTCCACCAGTGAAGGTTGGGTCAACCTTGGTGAGCTCTTTCAGGAGGAGTTTATGTACTTCGAAGTTCGCCTTTACTGCAGTGTATGCGTCAGGTGCGCCTACTGGTATGACTAGGAACTCCTGAATGTCAGGGCCAAGCCACTTAGAGTGCTTTCCTCCTCCTATGACGTTACCCACGGGGTATGGAACGTACCTAGCTCCTGTGCCTCCTAGGTGGCGGAATAGGGGTATGCCTAGAGCATCTGCGGCTGCGCGTGCGCATGCCATAGATGTTGCAATTGCTACAGCACCGCCAATTCTGGAGAAGTTCTCAGTACCATCGATCTCCTCTAGCTTAAGGTCAATGTTAGTCTGCTCGTAAGCATCGAGTCCAACAAGTTCAGGAACAACGTACTTCTCAAATGCGTCAATTCCTTCGTCAACACTATCGTTAGGGAAGTACACGACCTCGTGCTTTCCTCTTGAGGCACCTGCAGGTGCTGCTGCTCGACCATACCCACCCTCAAGCTCGACCTCAACCTCGACAGTCTCCTCGCCTCGTGAGTTGAATATCTTCCTGATGGACAAGTCTCTAATAGTTGTCACATCTTCCAACGACATGACAAGACACTATCTAAGCCATGTAACGTATAACTATTACCTTGTAGCAGCAATCAGGAAGACTTTTCCACAATTACGAGAGTAGTCTCTCTAGAAGCTCGATGACTGGCCCCATATCCTGTGAGTATACAACAATCTTCGCAACCTTAGTAACCTCATCATCCGCAGGATTGAATGCTATAGAATAGCGAGCACGCATAAGCATTGGCACATCAATTACACTATCTCCAATAGCTAGACACTTGTTCCAGTCAATTGGCAGAGCCTTCTCGAGGAACTTTATCACATCTTCCTTAGTACTGACTCTGACTTCTACACTCCAGACCTTGCCATTCCTGTACACTAACCTGTTCGATACGTATAGATCAACGTAGTCTCTAATGAGCTCATACACGAGCTCGAGTCCTCCACTAATTACAATTATGTACACTCCCTTTCTCCACAGTAGCTTAAGAAGATCAATTGCACCTGGCGTAAGCTCACTCTCTCTTACTCTTATGCTATCTTTCCCGGCTCCTCTCCACAAAAACACGTCTACGAGAGCCCAATCACGGTACGTTATTGCACGATACTCAACAGCAATCTTCCTATGTACCTGTGCAATACGTGTTGTGCCTAATTTCGAGTGAATGAGCTGCCAACAGCTCTTATGGCGCAGAATT
>JAMOMD010000204.1 GCA_027068725.1 Thermoproteales archaeon
TAGTCAACGCCTGTGTGGTCAAAGATGATTACGTGCCAGCCCTTCTCTGCTAGCTTAGTTGCAAGTAGTGCAGCTAGTCTTGACTTGCCTGTTCCTGTTGTTCCAAATATGCCCACGTGATGATTAACTAGCGTGTAGAGCAGTGGCACATCCCATCCTGTGTAGACGTGTCTTCCAACGTGTATGTAGTCTCCCTGACCAGTGATCTTCTGCAGTAGGTATGGTGACCTTATTGCATAGACGTAGGATCCTGGCATTGGAGGTATCTTACAGTCCTGAAACACTAGCTTCCCAGACTCGTCCTGTTCTAGACATCCAATGACGTGAACCTTTCCTGACACGAAGTTCTCCAGAGTCTCTCTAACTTCAGGACGGCGAAGCAGATCGATGTTCCTGATAAAGTGTGTGCTTGTCCACTCTCTGAGAAGTGGATTATGTGTCATCAGGTTCCTCAGTATGCCAATTATGAGTCGCCTATCGCTGTCCAGTATGGCAACGATCTCCTCTTCACACGTTCTTGCCTGCTCTGCAAGATGTATAGGAACTATCCTAGTTGTTGCACCAGCCAGAGTGTAGCCTATGCACTCTGCTCTTGATCTCTCGAGTAGCTCGCTAATGCGCATTGATGAGACCTCCCTGATCTTCAAGCGTCTAAAAATCTTTTAACCCAACTTAGACTTGAGATGAGTATCGAGCAGTTTCCTGAAGGTGAAGAGCTTGAGGAGCTCAACATACATGTCCTAGAGAAGATAGTGCTTAACCTGCGAGAGCTTGCAAAGAAAGTCTCACTATCACTTCCATCACGTGAGGAACTCAGGAAGAGGCTCAACATCAGGAAAATAGTCCACAAGCCGTACATTACGCGTCTTAAGGCATACTACATTGATGGAAGTTACTCAGAGCCAGCACTAGAGCTACTTGGTGGCTGTCTAGCAGTGTATGCTGTAGGCTACGTATCAAGTAGCGGTGAGATGAGCATAGAGTATGGAGGAGCAACAATTGTTGATGATCAGCGAGAAATTAGTAGACTAGTAACAGCACTAGAGCACAAGCTTGCCATTAAGCTGCTCGAGGACAAGAGACATGGAATAAGAGATTTCGACATCATAGTACATGATGGTCCAATAAACAGCTTTCCTGGCGAACCATTTACTGCAGCAAGAAAGTACGTTGACCTTATCAGGAGAGAGCTGGAACTTGCAGAGAAGACGAACACAATAATTGTGGGTATACCAAAGGTAACGCGAGCAACATATGCAGCTGCACTGCTTAGTCTAGTGCCAGAGATTGACAAGGTGCCTCCAGTAATTCCTGATAGAGCACTCGCAACGTACGTACTTGAGAGGGGAGAGTATGCAGTACTTGGGAAGCTCAGGGATGTACTGCCAACGTATGCTGAGTATCTGAAGAGGTATAGGAAAAAGAAGGTTCCTGACGATCCTCTTGAGCTTGTCAAAGAAGTACCACAGTATGGTGACATTGTTCTTGTACTAATGAGAACAGCGTCTGGTCTACGTGTAGAGATTTACGACCCGACAGGAGAGCTTGTTGACGATGTTGTGTCCTACATATACTGGGAGACTGGACAAGGGTCCTCAGTCTACCCCTACCTACACGATAGAGTAGATCAGCTTGTACGAGTCAGACTTCAGGATACTCTATGGGCATACACTGTACTTCTAGAAAATATAAAGGACCCAGACACAGTACTCGGTCTTCTAGCACTAGCAAATCCACAGAAAGCATACCTGTACAGAAGACGCTGACATACAACACATAGATCTCCCATTATTCTAGTCCTCTCGAAATATGGTAGAACTCGATTTTGCACTATGTGGATTTAGTGGTCCCTACGATGAGTATAATCCTTACTATGTAACTCAACATCCTGAAAGACAGAGAATAATT
>JAMOMD010000205.1 GCA_027068725.1 Thermoproteales archaeon
GGAAGCATGTTTACTCATGGCTTCGATTACTATTCCTAGGGTATTGTTTGAAGAACTTCGTAGACGTGCCGAAGAGAGTGGTCAGTCTATTGAGGAGCTTCTCATGGATCTTATCACACAGGATCTCGATCCTGAAGATAGGGCTAGGAGATACATCACTACTGCACAAGAACTCATTGAACAAGCTCATGAGGAGCTCAGGAAGGGAGATCTTCGACAGGCTACTGAGAAGATATGGGGTGCGGCTGTGCTTGCTGTGAAGGCTTATGCATGCGCAAGAGAGGGCAGAAGGTTAGCTAGTCACAGAGAATTATGGGAGTACAAGGACAGGATTGCTGAAGAGCTTGGAGACTGGGTCAGGAGTGCTTGGATGTATGCAAACTCTATGCATACATGCTTCTACGAGGGATGGTGCACAGAGAAGGACATAGCTACAGCACTTGAGGAAGTGGAGAAACTTGTTAAGGCAATTAGTGAGGTAATTATTTGATAGGTAGACTTAGTTAACCTGTCTACATGTTTGTTCTTCTCACAAACCTGAAATTACAGTTTCTAGTCTACAGGTAGGAATTTTAACAAGCCAATCTGCGAGAAGTAATGTGACGAGTATTGAGTTCTATTTAAAACTTTGTGAAAAATATCTTAACGAGGCTGAGGAGCTTCTGCAGAAGGGCGATTACTTGCAAGCTTCTGAGAAAGCTTGGCGTGTTGCAGCTGAGATTGTGAAGGCATTAGCCGCAAAAGAGGGAGTAGATCTGAGGAGTCATAGTGAGCTGCATAGGTATGTTGCCAGACTTGTCGAAAAGACAGGAGATGAGGAGCTTAAAAGACTATGGTCGACAGCGAACGAGCTACATAGAAACTTCTACGAGAACAGGCTTCCACCTGAGTTAATTAAAGGCTGTGGAGAAATATTAAGGAATCTGTAGACAAATTACGAATATTATTAACGTAGCCTTTGATCTACGTGCAGACTTGGGCCTGACTCTACTTGTCACAGTTAATGAAGAGCTTATTCGTACTGTGGTCTTGTTGACCTTACTTAAAACACTATTGATGTCTACGTTTCGTGTTTCCGTACTTTATAAAACTTGTTGTAGACTATGGTGTTGTATGTGTAGAATTGATAGAGAACGTGTAGAGTGCTTTCTTAAAGAGATAAGAGAAGGTCTTGAGGTTATTAAGGAGATAACTAACATGGATATTAACAGTTTCATATGTAGTAGAAGTGTTAGATTTGCAATAAGATACTCAATAATACTGATAGTTGAGTCTGCAGCTGATCTCGGGATTACAATACTTAAACAATGTTTTAATGAAAGTGTTAGAAGTTATAGAGAAGTGTTTCTAAAACTGGCAGAGAAGGGCGTGATTAGTCTCGAAGTTGCTGAAGGTATGGCTTCGCTGGCGTCCCTACGTAATATGATCGTGCATAGGTATTGGGATGTTGACG
The DNA here is from genome assembly GCA_027068725.1 of Thermoproteales archaeon. GTDB lineage: Archaea > Thermoproteota > Thermoprotei > Thermoproteales > Thermocladiaceae > JAADER01. The sequence continues at coordinate 1,454 of JAMOMD010000205.1, forward strand.
ATGTCCGAATATACAGGGAGGCTAGAGGTAGAGGCACAGATATTATTGAGAGGTTCATTAAAGAAATCGAAGATCATGTATCTAAGGATCCTTGAGGAGAAGAAAAAATTTGAACTTCATAAACTATCACTAGAGGAGAAGAAGAGAATACTTGATATCTTGTCAGAGATTTTGAGTAGGAGAGAGGAAATTTTGGTAGCTGTTGTCTACGGAAGTTTCATTAGTTCTGAACTATTTCGCGATGTCGATATAGCAGTGTTTACTGGCTTCTCAATACCTTGCAATAAGGTAGAGACATATGAGGAGGAGCTCTCTACAGAACTTGGATCTATCATCAAGTTGCCAGTTGATGTCCGTGTCGTAGATTATGCACCACCATGGTTTCGAGCTAGGGCATTGGACGGCCTAGTTCTAGTAGAGAAAGAGCCAGCCTTAGCTGAGAGATTAAAATT
>JAMOMD010000206.1 GCA_027068725.1 Thermoproteales archaeon
GAAGCGTGGCGTATCTAACAAGATTATTGAGCGTATACTTGAGTCTAGGAAAGAGATCTGCCTAGTCAGAGAGGCACTTGCAGTACGTGATCTAGTAACATCAATGCACGATCCCACGGAAGGTGGAGTCCTGCAGGCACTTCTAGAGATTGCTCAAGCCTCTGGCACAGTCATAGAGCTGTGGATGAGCAAGATCCCTCTCAGGAATGAGGTCAGGACTGTGCTTGAGGCAGTTGGTGTTGATCCGCTACGTGCATTGAGCTCAGGAACGCTTGTATGTACAGCAGATCCTGATCGTGTAGAACTTGTGGTGCGTAGACTATCTAGACTATGTAGAGAGGTTGCTATTGTTGGACGTGTTGTAGAGAAGTCAGATGTACCTCATGTCCGTGTTCTCGATCAGGAAGGTGGAAAGGTGTTGTACAAGATTGTGGAGCAGATTGATGATGAGATTATGCTCCTATGGTCGAGGACTAGGTCAAGTACGTGATAGTGCTATATACCTCTCCTGAATGTGACTCTCTGACGAGATGGCATCCATAGAGATACTGGAGGACATTCTGAGGATTGTCACAACTTTGTCGAGTAGTGTAGATGAGCTGAAGAAGATGGTGACATCACTCTCGGACAGTGTCCGCGAGCTTCAGGATAACGTGAGGAACCTGAACGAGAAGATAAGTAACTTGACAACTACAATACAGACCGCAACATCGCGTGAGAAGGAGACACGTACGGTACCACCTGAGCTCGTGAGCACTATTCGTGCTCTCTCAAGTGCTCTCAGTAGATTAGAGACCTCGATAATGGCTCATAGAGAATTTCTCTCAAGTATACGTGACTCCCTGTCAAACGTCCTGTCTGAGCTATCGTCAGCAATGTCTGAGCTCAGGGATGTGAAGGTCATGTTCACGGTCTCTCTGAAGGAGCTTCAAGATAGGATAAGCTCGTCCTTCACCAATGTTGAACGTCAACGTGAGGATATGTTGCTTGTCCTGGAGGATATTAGGCTAGAGGTTAGGAAGCTCAGGGAATCTATAGATTCTCTGAAGGAAATTCTTATAAATATCCTAACGAGAACAAACATTAAGTGAAACAGTTAAACAAAAGCAATATATACCTCGCGTGCATGTGAGTTCTGAGAATGTCATTTTTTAAGCCACAGAGACGTCCAGAGACGGAAGGTGCCATAACTACCCTACTCCAGCGTCTTGACGAAATTTCTCGTGCCATAGCTGCACAGCAGTCTTCTCTCTCCGACCTCCTGAACAGGATAGGAGTTCTTCAGAAGTACACAGAGTCTCTAGCAGAGTCTGTCAGGAGGAGTGACAAGACGCTGCAGGACCTTGTCAAGCTCATTAATGACATGACGAGAGAGCTCGAGAACCGAGTTCTGACAGTGTCTCAGCTTCTCGAGGATTTCAGGAAGAACGTGAGTGATCTGACAAATCTGATGCGTGATGTTTCGTCCAGAGTCACGGAGGCCTATAGTGCACTCGCAAGTACTACAAAGGAGATTAACGAGAGCTTTAGCCAAGTCAGGACAGGTATTGAGCAGATAACTTCTACAATATCTGAGCTTGATGAGAAGTTTCGAGCAGCAGCTTCGAGACTCGACTCCGTAGTTGATCATATAGTTAAGATAAGTACCGCGTCCGAGAGTTTGCGACAGACAATTGATGAGCTTCTGAACAAGTTCACAGAGTACGAGAATAAGCTGAAGCAAGTCACGGAGAAGGAGACTGAGCTCAGGGTCAAGGAAGAGACTCTCGAGAAGAGTCGTCAGGAAGTCGAGGAGCTGAAGAAGAGGCTCGAAGATCTGTATGCGAGGCTCAGCGAAGCATGGCCTGTGGTGAGCGAGCTTGGAAAAATGGCTTCACAAGCAAGTCAGTACTTGGCAAAGTTC
>JAMOMD010000207.1 GCA_027068725.1 Thermoproteales archaeon
AACCTACCAATACGAGGGTACTATAACAGAAACGGTGCATGACACGTTGAACCAGTACGAGTGAGTGCCTGAAAGATATCTAGAGAGACAATTTTGGAGAATGTTAAGTAAGAATGAGAGGGCCAGGAGAGCTTGTATTTTTATCTTATGAAGTTGCTGCTGACTGTGCTGCGTATAGTATTCTTCTTCTGTAGTTTCTCCAGTTTCTCCTACGTGGTGGTAGATCCTTCTTTGGCTTTGGTGGAATCTTTGGCGTCTGGCTTCTTACCTTACCTGCCTTCGTAATTGAACCGTGGCTACCCATGGTGGGTCAGTTCGCACTTTTCTAAGTGTGTTTTAAACTCTTTCTCTATGAGGTGATAAATCACTCTGACTTGTCCTCTGACAGGTACGTGAATTTCCGCAATTTTACAGACACGAGAGCTCTCTCTTACCTGTAGAACATAGTTTTTCTCGCAGTCTGTATCAAGTGACGATACTGATATGACAATGTCGAATGAGGCTTTCCTGAAAGGAAGCATCTCCATTATACACTGAACAAACTCCACGTTTGGAAATCTGACATATAGCTCATGTGCTTTCCTGAGAGACTCACCTGATATGTCTATACCAACAATGTAGTTCACGTACCTTGCTGATAACAGTACGAGAAGACCAACACCAATACCACATCCAAGATCTGCAACAAGAAAAGACTTGATAGAGCCCATGCGCGTCCTTACCTCACGAATGAGCTCAGTAACCTGCAGATATTTCACAAGGCTCTCCTGATAGTATAGGGGACAGTAACTTCTCGAGAGCTCATCATATAGCTCACGAACATATCTTAAACGACCAAAATCAGGAAGAGATAACTGCAATGCCACATTTAACCAGTCAACCGTAAGATTTAAAAACACTAACAGAAAAGCACTGTCTCGAGTAAAGCGGGGGTGCCCGAGCCTGGCCAAAGGGGGCGGGTACGGCGGGTACATGCCCGCCGCCGCAGTTAGGTCGGGGCGGGTGGTAAACCCGCCCCGTGAAAATCCCGCTGGCGAAGGCCTGCGTGGGTTCAAATCCCACCCCCCGCACCAAACTTCTCAACAAACCACAAACTTCTCGACAAGAATACTGTTCTAGCAGATTAACGATCATTAGAAAAAATTTTTGACGTAACTTTCATTAACTTAGCGACTTTAAGTACTCTTCAATTAGTTTCTTTAGAGTCTCTATACTGAATCCGAGATGTTGTGCGGCTTTTTCGTAGTTTTTATCATATATTTCCCACACTTTGTATGCTATATCTTGCATGTATGTTATTAGTTCATCGCTGAATTCTTCATCTTTTGGCTCTGCTCTGAATTTGTTTATGATGTATGCTAGGTGTAGTATTGATATTGGTTTTTCCGTGAAACTCTCATTAAGTAGTCTTACTAATGGTATTTTGTCTGGTACTTTGTCTCCTTTTTCGTAGAGGTGCTTTATTATTATGTAGCGTTTTACGCCATCTATTATATAATATTCCCTGTCCGTTATTATTGGCGTTATTATGCCTATATTCTTCACACTTTCTATTAGGTCTCTGTCTATGTTCTCTATGTTCATTATCTTTCTTGGTCGTGTGGGTATTCTCGGTATTTTACACTTTTGTATAAATTCTTGTGGTGTCAATATTTCGAATGCATATTCGAGGCTTGTCATGTTACTAGTTGCTCGAGGATGTTCTTTAGCTCTGCCTCGTCAGGTTTGTAGGGAGCCATGTCTAGTAGGTGGGGTGATCCTTCGTACGTTAGCTTGACTATTCTGGGAATGTCATCTTTGCCAAGCTTGAGATATGTTAGAGAGCATTCTATGCCGAATTGTCGGACAAGCTGTGTCAGGTAGTGTTCGACTCGTCTATGTTCTTCAGGTCTTA
>JAMOMD010000208.1 GCA_027068725.1 Thermoproteales archaeon
CTTCTCAGGAACAGTCTACTTCTTCCTAGTTCTTGTAGTTGTCTTAACTGTTATTGTCTCCTTTGGTAGCTCAACGCCGAGAATCTTCTCAAGGGTCTGTATGTTATAGCCTAGCTTGTGTACAAACACTTCTACAAATTTCTTAGCGAACTCCTTATCGTGTTTTATTAGAAATCTAAGTAGTGGTATGTACTCCATTATTACGATTCTTGAACTTACGTGTAGACTCTGGCGTAGTCTTTCAACAAAGGCATCACGTTGTTCACGTAGTTCCTTTGTTCTTGATAGTATTAGGAGCTTCTGTGGGAACTGGAACCTGATGAATCTTGGGAGTGAAGGTTTGTCACGTACTAGTGCTATTCCTCCAATCATGAGCTCGATCATGTATGGCATGAGCTCCCATTCCTGTGTTCGCATTATTCTTCCACGTATGACATCTGCCATGGACAAGTTATCGTAGGCGTCTGCCATGGCTTGTGGATGCTTCTCGTATACTACTGCGACGTTCTCGGTTGCCCATGGGAAGAATGCTTCCCAGTCAAAACTTGGCAAGAACGAGATCTGTCGCACTTCTTCGATCTTCTTTATTCTGAATGCCTTGTCCATTATTCTATACATGTCGTACTGGTGTGCTCTATCTGATAGTCTGACAACATCGTCTTTTGTGAGAACCTTCTTGCCCTGTGCGACGCTCTGTAAGTCGTTTATTGCTGCTCTGAGGTCTCCTCCTGATGCTTTTGCAATAAGTCTGAGAGCCTCTTCTTCGCACTTTATGCCTTCTGCATTACATATTCTGCGCAGTACTGTGACAATCTCGTCCTCGGACAGTGGCCTAATCTGGATGACCTCGGCAGCATCTCTCAGAGGCTTAAACTTTGGATCCCATGGATTGTTTGCAGTCATTATTATTGGCCATCTCGTCTGCTCAATCAGCTCGAGTATTGCTGTGAGTCCTCCCCTATCCTCACGTGTGTGAAGTCCATCAACCTCGTCTAAGAGTATGAGTCTGCCCTTGAATCCAAAGAGAGAGTACTCACGCATTGCCTTACCAATTATCTGTCTGAGTCTCTCTCCCGTCCTGACGTCACTTGCATTGAGCTCGAGAACCTCAAGTCCAAACTCGTTAGCTACAGCATGTGCTAGAGTAGTCTTTCCACATCCTGGAGGACCCACAAGAAGTATGGCCTTCTTCTCAGGAATCTTTCCTGAAAGCCACTGCTTTATCCACTCTACAACCTTCTTCTTAGCTTCTTCTAGATCAACAATTTCGCTAAGTCTCTTTGGTCTATACTTCTCAACCCATAGCTCGCTCTTTCTCACTACAGTGGTCGTTGCCACATTCTCGTACTGAGCTATCTAATTAATAAACTGATGTCTCTTCAACAACCTCATCAATTACCCTGCGTATCTTGTTAAGCAATTTCTCAACGTCTTCCTGAGATGCGAGCTGAGAGAACACTACCCTAATCATAGTACGTGTAAAAAGCCCACCATCTTCGCTAGATCTGTACGTCAGGACAAGGTCAATCTGCTTAACCTTGAACGGCATCTCTGGCCTAAGTTCATAAGCTAGCTTCTGGGCAAGTGCTAATGCTGCATCATAGCTAGCTATGTCGACTATGCATACTTCCCTATCTCTGACAGCAATGCCAGGTCTACGCTTCAAGTGAGGACGCCACTTATCAGCTGGTACGTAAGGTGGCTCAGATATTGCTCTAAACGTCTCAATAAGGTCCTCTCGAGTACATGCAAGCACGATAGTGTTTCCAATAAGATACACATTTGGAACGCATGGCAAGATCTTCCTGACATGGTTACAGAACTCAGTACACCAGTCACTCATACATTGTAAATACGAATTTTTGTCTAATACACACTAT
>JAMOMD010000209.1 GCA_027068725.1 Thermoproteales archaeon
TTAACCCAATACTTTCAACATATGACACTGTTACCAATACTTGGCCAGCGACAGCACTAAATAAGAGATTAGAGTGTGGTAAAATATATTCAATAGTAGGTATCGCTAACAACAATGTGCGTGAGATTCGTACATATAGTAATGGGAAACTTATAGCCTCAAATAGTCGTTCTGACATCAATGCAGGTGCTATCGCATGGACTCCACATAATATAAGCAAAGATGGATATTCACTACATGGTGTCGTTGTTGCATGCTTAGCATATAATAGAGTCCTTACAGATGACGAGCTAAGATACCTCTCAGACGGAGGATGGAATGATCCGCCAAGAGACGGGCTAAAAGTATATATTAGGTTTGATAAGAAAAAAGAAGGAGATAAGGATTACGATGAAATCACTGGTGCTGAAGCAAATTATATTAATGGAACTCCAACATTTGTGATTAGAAAGCCTGTGAGGTGATATAAGATGGTAAGTTATACGACCCCAAAAGGTAGAGCAATAGATGTTGAGCCGTTTGATGACGACAGGATCGTCGTCAAATGGAATGAGTTGAATGTTGACCACATATTGGTGATGAAGCGTGGACTTTCGCTGGCCGACATTGATACAGAATGTGATAGGTATATCTATGGATACACTGATCCAGACACTGGAGAACATGTTCCGGGTTATGCAGATATGATCAAGGAAACGACCACAAGCGACTCAACACCACTTGTAGCAGAGTAAAGTATTTATACAGACAGGATTTATTAAAGAGTGATAAAGGTGTACATCAATGTATATGACGATACAAAAGGGACAGTCTTTCATACTATCTTCGGATGTATTAGTTACTTTCATCCCAAGTTATTCATATTATTCTTTTTCTACGAGTTCATCGAACATTTGTACCTCAACCACAAAGAGAAGGAAGCCAATTTCTTGGGAGACGTGGTCGAGTTCCTTATTGCCTTTGCGGCAACAGGTTTAATATTTAGGTGGTGATTTAATGGGTGTAGTTCCAAAACATGTTTGGGAATATAAACTGGACGAGAGTTCCTCATGGAAGAAACCGAGGCTTGAGGATTTCACTGACAAGCCATGGCCTGAGCTGACCAAGTCTGAGAGGAGATCGATTGCCGCTCACTTTGCTTGGGCTGCTGAGATGCCGCCTGAAAGGTTCAGTGATCTTAAACTCCCTCATCACGATCCAAAGACCCACAATGTTGTTTGGAATGGTGTGAGGGCTGCGATGGCTGCGTTGCTTGGTGCAAGGGGCGGTACAAAAATCCCCAAGGAGGATAAGAAGAGAGTCTATAACCATCTGGCCAAGCACTATAAGGAGTTTGACAAAGAGCCACCGGAGTTCCACTTCAGCTTTGATGGATTCTCTACTGAGCTGAGCATTGAGAAGCAGGGAGAAACACTGGTTGTCGAGGGAATAGTTCTGTATCCCGGTGAGTTTGTTCCGATGAACGGAGTTCCTGTTGCATTCAGTGACGAGGACATCTATAACATTGTTGAGAACACTGAGCTCAACATACCGCTGAAGCTGACACACTTCAGTGATGAGCCAATTGGTTATATTACTAAGATGTGGGTTGACCATCAGGACGTCAATGGTGACGGTGAGCCTGAGCCTGTCATCAAGGTGAGAGGTTACGTGTTTAAGGAGCACGAGAACATACTTGGTGGTCTTGGTAAGTTCAGCATGGAATATAATGCAATAGAGAGTAAGATTGAGGCTGTTGCGTTTGTGTCTAGGCCGGCTGTCCCTGAGGCTCAGCCGGAGAAGGTAGAAGTTGTTGCTATGCAGAGAGGAGTTTGTAAGAATGTTGATGAGGATGAGGTTAATGGAGAGGATGAACCCATGACATTG
>JAMOMD010000210.1 GCA_027068725.1 Thermoproteales archaeon
AGATTGGTAGGCAACTTACACTGCAGGCAGACCTTGAGGAACGCATACAGAAGCTTAGACCCTTCCCCGGAGGAGTTAGCATTGGTACACTAGGAGTAACTGCGGGAACAGCTGGGTGCCTAGTCTATGATAGGAAAACAGGAGAGCCACTACTACTATCGAACAATCACGTTATTGTACTATCATGGTCAGACTGCAGATATGGAGAACAGGTATTGAAGAGGTACGGTAAGATACCTGTACTTCAGCCCGGTCTATACGACATCTACAATTTTGGTCCCCCGGAGGACGCCATGTCAATAATGTGCTACGAGGACAACAAGTGCGGTTGCTTGTGCACTACCGATGTTGAGGACATTATCGACAAGTACCTCGTAGGTCACGTACATAGGTACCTTAGGGTCGTGTCACCAAGCGAGGAGGGACAGCCAAACGCTGGCAAGGGTAGGAACCTAATTGATGCTGCAGTTGCTAGACTTGTCAGTCCAGACATAATGAAGCCGGAGGTTCTTGACCTAGGCATACCCGGACCATCAGTACCAGCCGGAGTACACCTCGTCGGCAGGACAGTGCTGAAGTCGGGCAGAACAACAGGACTAACAGCCGGGACAGTGCGTGCCGTACACGTCGACGTGAAGATCTGGCTAAGCGATACAACGTACGCACTCTTTACTGACCAGATAATGATAGTGTCAACGACAACACCCTTCGCAAAGGGCGGAGACTCAGGAAGCGTCGTTGTCCTAAACGAGAAGTGGGGAGACGGAACATACAAGACATGTGGACTACTCTTCGCAGGAAGCAACACGAAGATTGACGGAAAGTGGATAGCAGTTGCAAACACTGCAAAACATGTGGAGGAGCTCCTAGACATACGCTTCGGAAGCAAAATAGTTACAGAGGAGGCACACCTAAGAGAGACAGCGAGAAAAGTCGCGAAAGGACTAGGAATAGCCTTGCCCGCCATTGGGCTGACATACCTAACAATAAAAAGGATAGTGCACAAGCAATAACGTATGAGCAGGAGAGTAGGAACACACCCACCAACACCCCCACACAGACCACAGATAGAGAAGTCACAGCTAGAAATCTTAAGAAGCAGAGTACACTGGCCATACAGAGCACCAATAAGACAGCCAGTTGACTTCACCCTACCAATACACGCCGTAGGTGACTTCTATGGCACAGCTGGACTACAGATAACGAACTTCCCCGGAAGTGCTGGTCCAATAGTCGTTAAGATAGGCAACGAGGAGTATAGAATAGACATTGGCGACACCAAAACAATAATTCTCAAAAGCGGAGAGATACCACACTGCACAGTCCTCGGACCCGGAGTGGACACTCCAGCAACAGTCACCTTCGAGGAGGAGGGACTCTACAGGATACTCTTCTCAGTCGGCAGAGTAGAGGGAGGCTACATAAGAGAGCTAGTTCCAGACGACACACTGTTCGTGTATACCTATGCCTCACCAAGATTCTCAAAGCCAGAACACAGAAAGAAGATTACGCACGCACCAAGAAAGCCAACTGCAGTACCAAGACACAGGTTCAGGGTCAGGGAAGTTGTGAAGTATGCACTACCATCCATTGCAATTGTTGGAACTGCGGCGTATGGTTTACATAAGGTAATGAGACACCTAGTCTAATGAAGACAAAACTAAAACAGAAAAAGACAAGGAAAAAGGAGGAGAAGCCACTAAGCTGGTACATTAGGCTAGGCGGAGGCACACTAGTAAGCACATATGGACTAGAGACAGCGCTACAGCTTTTTGCACTTGCCTTCCTGAGGAAGAAGCTTCTCGAAGCCTTCATGGAGAGCTACGAGGTCTGCACACAGATGGTCAAGACAGGAAGAGACGACGTGCTGTACAGATGCATTGTCGTAAACATGAAGAATAGCCCACAGGCAGAAGAAATAGAGCAGATACTTGAAGCACTCGCACTTGCCGGAGGCTTCGGAATACTCACAGCACTGAACGCACTCTACAGCCTAGACAAAAACGACAGACTAGTAACACTAGCAACAGTCGGCGCAGCAACCGGAACAGCAACAATTTTCAACACTAGGCTACTACTAAACACAATAATTGACAAGCTAGCCTACAGATGGCTTAGACACATCAAACAAATAAAAGCACGAGCCTGAAAATACACGTGGCATACCAATACATTTTCGAACTACTAGACAACACACCAAACTACATTGCATATGCCTACCCGATGAACTATGGAAACTTCCTTGCACTATCAAACCCATGGACAGACCCAAGAAAAGCACAGTTCTGCCTTATTTCTCCAATAACCTGCTTCATAGAGACAACAAGCAGACAGGACAACTCTCTTATAGTAGACGCAACAAGTGACAACTACCCACTATTCAAATACATTAAGGCACTTGACGTAAATGCGACAGTCAGGTTAACCAATGGGTCGCCGTGGGTGAATTATGGCGCAAACGCGAGCATTACAGGTCTAGTAGGTGTAGCATTTAACATCGACAAAAACTACACCATAAGACTCTACTGCACGGACGAGAATGGCAGAGTTCACCTAGTCAAGACCTTCGGACCAGACATCACGGAGCCAATGTACGCCATTGGAAAAGCAACAAGTAGGACACTAGTAATGCTTGAGGTTGTGTGCTATGACAAGAACATTATTGGCGCAGTAATGGTAGAGCCAGGAGAAAGTAGACTACTCTACGGACCCCTAGTACAGGTACAGGACATAAACGGAAAAGTTATCGGCAACGCCCTACTTGTCGCAGTTACCTTCCTAGGACAGGAAAAAGCACAGATATATGTAACATCAAACACGTCACCCATAGACGTAGCAAGACACTTCTACGGCATAGGCAAAATAGTCAAAAAGCTTAGCATGAAGAAGCTTGCAATACCAGTCGCAATTGGTGGAGCTGCAGTACTAGCGTACGCCTTCTTGAAACATCATGTTGCGTAGATTACTGCTATTCTAAAATCAGTAACTTCAAGCGTCTTACCATTAAGGTCTCTTACACCTACCAGAAACACGAAGAAGTGTGGACCCTTCTCAGGTAGCATATATTTTGGATGTGTGAAGAAGTACCTAATGTCAAACTGCTCATTAAGAGTCGACTGCAGACAAGCATGTGCATGTGCGGGATACACGTACTCGAACCAGAAGCCAAATGCGCTTCCCCTATTTACCTCAACTTTCTCCCAGTTGAATGGTGCTGTAGGCACTTCAACAATTACCTTGTCTGAGGGACCGTCAACATAGACGAAGCCAATAAACACGTACTTGTCCGTGAACGTCTGCGTAACATGAAAAACAATGTCCAATTCAAAGAATTTGCCAGCCTTAACACTGTTCTTAGGCGGCAAATCGACAGTAATTATCTCTATGTAGTTTGGAGTTTCTTGAAGTGTTACAAATTTAGGCACGGACACGTCTATGTACTGTGTCGACTAATAAAAACATGCGAGTACTAGCAAGCCAAATACAGTACACTACAGGACAAGTATACACCACGAAAGACTACTCACTGTTCCAAATAATCATGACGGCACAGAAGGCAGTCTTCTACACGCCATTCTTCTCACAGCCCGGAAAGCCACCAGCACTAAAGGACTGGGCATGCTGCGTCTTCACGTCGCAACTACTTGCGATTCAGCAAGCATGGATAAAGACGAGCAAGCCAGGGAAAGCCGCACTAATAAACGGAATATTCATCATAGGCGCAGGAAGCGGAGACATCTACATAGACGATGACAATCTACCATTCCTAATCTACGGCAGAAACCAGCAGTGGATTGGACTACAGGGAATAATCAACAACACACTAGAAAGAAACCTAACAGTCAACTACTACATCTACGAGAAGAACAGGGTAAAGAAAATACTAACACTCACACGCGAAGGAAACAAGATAACCCAACCCGAGAGCTATGAGGCTAACCTAGCTGGAAAGACCATCCTAGTAGAAATGACAGACGGCATCAATAGACTACTATTTGGACTAAACATACCGGACGATGCCACAAGCGTAATAATTGGCTGGGAGATAGATGAGGAACCTTACGCACCCGGCTACGAGCCATATGTCTTCTACACCACGGACAGCCTACAGACGCTGACACAAGCACTAGTCTCAGCAACGAAAACAGTTGAAGTATGTGCAAAAATACTTGTAGAAGCAAAGAGAAAGAACTACCTAAAATACATACTTGCTGGACTAGTCGGGGCGGGCGCCGCTGCTGGCACGGTAGTTTTTCTCCATGGATCAACAAGAAAAATGCACGAAATGTATTACTGACATGTCAGTTAACCTAAGACACAGGGTAATCTTCACATCACAGTACTACACCGCGTACATACTCGAAAACAAGAAAACACAGCTACTGCTCGCACCCTACCCACCCGGAAACCTATACGCAATGCCAGTGCCAAACCACAATGTTGTCACCTACAATGTCAGGGACAGTCAGGCAATAGTCACAGTAACTACAGAAGAAGGCACAACAGTGTCCATACTCCTACGCGCGGACAGTCCAGTAATCACACTAACAACTGCGACACCGACAGAGCTTGGTGTTGGTACAGTAGCATTCGCGATAGGTAACAAGAAGCCAACATACACGACCTACATACTCACAGACGACACAGTACAACAGTACTACACTGGACAACAACTACAGTTCCCAACACTACACCTAGGCGACGTCATTGGCTTTGTGACCAACATAGACAACGAGTACATTACCGTCGGCACAGTAGTCAAAGACAGGTCAATAATTGCGGGAGTCATACCCATACCAATTATACCACTAGTACCAATAACCGTGTGGACAGCAATAATTAAACAGACACCACAAGACGGAAGACTAGACATTGCAGTAGCAGTTGGAAACACACCAGACATCTTAAAAACACTAAAACCACAGGCAACACCAACAGCACAACAAGCAAAGAAGGGTAGGGCACTGAAAATTGCCGAAATTGCAATACCAGCCGCAGCACTCATCGGAATCGCCGCGTACGTGCTAGCGCACTCACACTAAAATTGGCGTAAACAACACACAAAACATGGCGAAACTACGCGCAGTAGTCAAAGCAACAGAACACTACTACACCTATGGAGAAATATTCGACTCACTGCCAAAAGGCACAAAGATAATACTTAACCTAACGAACGAGACTCCAGGAAACCCATACGACCTAGCCGTGTGGGGCGTAGCAGACAGAAAGCCAAAATGTGGCTACGACTGCCCAAACGTGCCAGTAATACCCGGCAACCCAGCCACAGCAATAAAATTGCATAGCAGAAACATACGCGTAACAGACTTCTTCGAAGATGGTTCCTGTGCAACAGAGCCATTCTACATTTATTTCCAGCCTAGCTCACCAATAGAGGGAACACCACCCGGCTGGTACATTGAGTGCAGAGTAGTTGACGCAGACTGCAATACCTACGTTCGAGAAGCAGTCTTCCTAGGCTACACATATCAGGCACAGCTAACAATAGACCCAGCCCCACCACCTGGAACCTATAGGCTGTATTTTGAGTTGCATGGACAGTTTGGACCATGGTGGTACTGTCTAGCAAGAACAGAGTTCTTCCTAGTAGTACCTGCAAAGCCACCTTCGAGACTTGAGATAAAGAGCTTCAACCTATATGAAGTACACTTCGTAACTATCATACCTATACTAGAGAAGACTAGAACACTAAAACCAGGAAAACTCTACGCACCAGGAATATATGCAGAGCTAGATAGTCCACTGCCAAGGGACGGGAACTTCCACATACAGCTCTCCGTGACGGTCGACGGCGTTGTACAGAAGCTACTTGACACCTACGTCACGTGGAAAAAAGGTACTAAGACACTGAAGTCACTGCCACTTAACAAGGTCATGTTCAAGATGCCTGACCTAGGACTAGAACCAGGACAGTACAGTGGCACAGCAGAGCTTGTTGCTGAGCTAACTTACTAATAAAAATTTGCTTGTTATAGTGTAGACATGGCTCTTGAAATCTTTACAGAGTCAGTAACGCTAGGTCCAGTATCAAAAACAATTGAAATAACATACATCGAGCCAATTACATATCCAAAACAGCTAAACATAAAGAACATCAACGTCGAGCCAACAATCGTCAGCCCAGGGACAGTACTAACAATATCGTTTGACGTTAACTGGGACAAACCACTCGAAACAACAGCCGAACTACACGTCGTCATTACACTGTCTGCCGGGGGCAAAACTGCGAAACTAGTAGACGACAAGAAGCCCGTCAGTGAAGGAACAACGGGTGTAAAAGTAGTAACACAGCCAAAGGTGCCAGACCTCCATCTAGAGCCAGGAAAATACACTGCGACACTAACAATAAGCGTTGAACTAATAATCAGTGCGGGAGGTGCTGCTCACCCGCCTGGTATTCACCCAACCTAGCAATATTAAAAATAACGTTGCTAGAGTACTAACATGTACATTAACGGAGTAACAGACAGGCTAGGACTCGTACGCGAAAACAAGCTACTCGTAGTCGTCATCCCTAGAGAAGACGTTGCACTTGTCTTCAGGGTAGTGTACAGGAAAGTCTTCAAGCTAGAGTACCCAATGCTACCACTAAAGAAGGGAATGAC
>JAMOMD010000211.1 GCA_027068725.1 Thermoproteales archaeon
TGACCCTAGCAATGTACGGAGGCGGAACAGTCACAGTGCCAGAAGACGGCATTTTCCCACCAATGTCATTTACTGACAGGTGCGTTTACTTCCCAATGCCTAATGCATATGACCCAACAGACATGTTCTACGTTCCAAAAGACTGGAAAGACACCATCTTCCACGTTTACCACCACGTCAAGCCTGGCTGGATAAGGATAGAGGTAGAGATACCACCAGACACCATCCAGATCAGCTACCAGAGAGACAAGATTTCTGGAGGCGTAAGCACTAACTTTGGCTTCGCGAGAGGCACAATAGAGGTAATACATCTACCCGACGTCAAGGTAGGGTACAAGTTCGGCAATGACACAAGCGCCGCAGTACTCACCTCCGACTTCATGATAATTGGAGAGTACCACGTTGAGCTAGTACTAGAGCCAGAGGTAGTCTTCGACGCAATCGTTGGCAAGATACCTGCATACGTCTACACGTTGCCAGTCTATAGGACGACTGACTATGTCATGAGTAAGATAGAGGAGACGTACGGCTTCAGGGGATTCCCAATCTATCCAAGTTATAAGAGGGAGGAGGCAATTAAAACATACGAAGAAATTGTTAAACAGGTGAAGAAATGAGGCTGGAACACCTAACAATTAGAGCAGTAACCGACGGACAGAACACTACTGGACAGTGCAAACTATCTGCACAGCTGTTCGTTGCACCTGTAGACTACATAGTTATTCCACTCGGCACGTGCCTAAAGATTAGGCAGATAAGGGCAGGAGGAGCAGTAGACACAGACTTCACAGTAGAGTATGGACTACCAACAGCAAACCAGTGGAACCCCGTGACTACAGCACACTACGTCGCATCTAGGGGAGAGCTAGTAATAGACATTGACAGTCCAATAGTGCTCTACGGCAGGACAGGTCAGGAAGCCATCCGCGTAACGTGGACTCAAACAACTGCTGGACTTGCCTACCTTGAGCTTGAGGTAGACATAACGACAATGGACGAGTAATATGGACGTCTTCTCACTACTACCACTAATAGACGCTGGCTGGGACTACAACAGGGGAATACCACCACCAGAGCAGAGAGTAATAATACTACAGCCAGGACAGCAACAGAACCTGTTCGGCGTAAACTACCCCGGTTGGCTAGTAATGGTCTTCTGCGACATACAGGGACTACAGAAGACAGGCGACGCAAAGTACGTCACCATACGCTTCATGAGACCATTCGACTTCTCGATAAGCCCAGCATTCGCCTATCAGGAAGGCTCACTCGACCTAGAGACATATGTCATAACAATAATGGTGTACCAGGTAGAGGAGGACCACTACACAATGTTCCTAATCTGCTCGCCACCACTACCATTTGCAAAACACATGTTGCCACTACTAGTCGAGGTCTTCAACCCGGGGAAAGAGCCAGTCAGAATCTTCTGGAACATCGTGTACATCTCAATCTACGACGTGGATGCCTTCAAGGCTAGCTTGGGCAGACTGTTGCGAGAGCTCTTGGGTAGATAAAAAACTTTTCCTGAGATATTTCCTACATGTCCTATACACCTAACGTACGTTCAGGCATTGACTACGGCTACATAGACTATATTTTACATAAGCGACTTACTGAAGATCAGCAGAAAGCAACAATCTACGGTCAGACACCTACTGGACAGCTAGTTCCAGTACAGGTAAATGACGAGGGCAGGCTACAGATAGATGCTACAGTAAGTGCAGACACCAGTAGCATACTTGTCTACGGCAAGGACTATCAGAACAACGTAATTAGACCAATAGCAGTCGACGAGAACGCACAAGTACTCACAAGCGACGGCGCAACCCACACTAGGCTAGACACAATAATTTCTAGACTAGACGTAAACCTAAGCACGCGCGCAAGCGAGGCAACTCTCTCGACAGTTGCGTCAAGGCTCTACGACTCGACAGAGGACAAGTCAATCACGGACATTGTCAAGGAGATCAGGGACAAGCCCGGGTGGGACAATCTCCTAAACATTGATGTACAGTTGTCAACCCGCGCAAGCGAGCAGACCCTGAGCACAGTAGCCGCACGACTCTACAATGCTACAGAAGGAAAATCAATAACCGACATAGTAACGGAGATACGTGACAAACAGGGCTGGAACAACCTACTGAACATAGACATCACACTCTCATCCCTCAGAGACGCGATCATTGGCACAGGAAGCAAATCCCTCACGGACCTATACAACGAGCTAGCCCAATTCCACTTTGACACTGATGGCGACCTATACACTGCTAGGAGAGTAGATACTCCAACACCAACAAGCTACACAACCACGGACACTTGGGCAGTCGCGGCAAGCTACGACATTAGCAAGTACCTACACGTCACCATTCTCATAGGCAACACCGGAAGCAACCCAGCAGACATCTACGTCACAACAATGGCAAACCCAAACGGACAACTAGAGTACCCCGAGCTAGGTACACAGAGCACCCCAAT
>JAMOMD010000212.1 GCA_027068725.1 Thermoproteales archaeon
TCTATTTCACTTATGTAGTACGAAGTCAGGATGAGAGACGAGAACCATGATCTCACTTATTGAGGGTCTACCAGCAGCAGACACTATACTGCAGAGATATGCTAAAGAGAACGTACTTGTACTAGGTCCACTTAGCCTAGATGGAGCAAGACAAGTCAAAGCAGGAGATGCCAAGCTCTTTCCTGAGACAAAGCTTGTCATGCTAGTACTATTTTCAAGACTACTAAACATAACATCTGAAGACTATAGAATCCTGAGAACAATACTAGCAGAAGCTAATACTCTACGAAAATTTGTTGAAAAAGCTCAAGAACAACCTTTCAACTCGCCAAAACTTTCAATATTTACCGACTATCTAATATGCACGATAGATGATAAAGACATCTCGGACATTATATCTAATTCTCAGCGAGTAGTAATGAATTTAGCAATTGCCGAGCCCTATAGTACACTGCTATCCTTAATATACCTATGCACATTCTACAGAGAATCTCTATTAAAGAAGTTCTCTGCAGTATTCTTAATCACTAATATTCTTGAAGATGTGCTTGATATATTAGTCTGGTTTAGAAATATCAGACTTTATGTTGTATCACTTTCATATGTAGCACATCTAAGAGGAATTGTTGATGAGTACATTGTCAATATTGTACAGATTCCACAGGATAAGCCTAGGATTGTTAGATTATGTGCAGGAAAGGTTAGTGAAGTTATTCCTAGTAGTAGATCGGTAGAAGTTGCTAACGTAGAAATGACCGATATTGTTGAGAAGCTTAGCGATATAGAGAAGGAGGTTTTGCAAATTCTTAGTGAAATGAACTTCATGTCATTAAATGCTTTGAGAGATGCTATATCGCAGAATTTGCATGTTGATAAACACGAAGTTGATAGAGCTGTACTAAAGCTTGAGAAGAAGGGACTTGTGCAGATTAGGATTCTGCCAGATGGGAGAGTTATGGTATATCCAACTGTGCTGGGACTAGTTAAGGCTAAGGAGAAGTCTACATGAGTCTCTGTTTGATCTCTGTTTCCTATCTTCTAGCTCTTCCTCTATGTACCACTCAAGCACGTAGTCTAGCTTATCTGCAAGTTTTCTACCTGCCCTGTACGCGTCTCTCCAGGTGCTGTACGTTCCTGCTAGCTCCCATCCCTGATTCAGGAGCTCGAGATCGTTCTCCTTTCCTGACACTAGGACTCTGCCCTTGTCGTGGTTCACGAATATTCTGAACGTCATGTCTGACGTATACGTCCTGTGGAGGGTATTAAACTACGTGTAATCATCTGACGTACTCACTACGTCGAAACTTTCGGTGAACTTGTCTGAAAACTTCTCGAGCAAGTGAACGTACTTGAATATGTCGTCAGGAAACACTGTCACATAAGTCTTGTCGCGACCATACCTCGGCATTATATGCTTAATAAGAGCGTATACTACTGCTCCACTGCTTAGGCCAACTAAAAGACCCTCATGACGAGCCATGTATACGACACCTCTGACAGCATCTTCGAGAGAAACTTCGACAACGTCATCCACAATTTCACTCGCCCACTTCATGTACGTGTTTCTGGGCTTTATTCCTGGTATATGCTCTCCAATTCTTGGACACACACCAATTACTTTCACATTCTGAAACTCTTCACGTAAAGCTCTGCCAATCCCTGTAATATGTCCACTTGTTCCCATTGCAGCTACGAACACTTGTGGCTTTCTATTGATCGACTTCAGCTGTCTAACAATCTCTTTTCCTGTAGTCTCATAATGAATCTCGGGATTTGCGTCATTCTCGAACTGATCAAGAAATAGAGCATTAAGCTTCTCAGCAAGTTCGCGACACAGATTGATCATTTCCTCATTGTTTATCTCGATGCTAGACTCGATCACGTTCACGCCAATTACCTTGAGTATTGTTCTTACAGACTTCTCTGCGCGACGGGGAAGCACGATCGTTGCCTCTATGCCTAGTAAACGTGAGAGAAGTGCGACTGCTATGCCGTAGTTTCCTGAAGATGCATCTAGTACGTGTTTCACGCCTTGAGAAATAGCTCTCCTGACCATTCCATACGCGACCCTGTCCTTTATGCTTCTGCTCAGCGGATTGAAGAACTCGAGTTTTGCCCAGACGTCTCCAAGACTTCTCAATCTGACGAGGGGGGTAGGCTTAAACTTCTCTAGTAGCTGAAGTGTATCTAAGAATACGTTTAGTCCTGATCCTCCATCCTCGAGTGAGGTGTTTGACACAATATTGATCTCCCATCAGAAGGGTGTGCGTGCTTAATTTAAGCTGTACAGTTATGCTATTTGACTAATCTCAGCTTCTTAACAAGTCTCGCATAGTAATCTTTCAATTTCTCAATATCTGGCGTATGGAGTTCTCTTATATCATCAATCTCGAGTAGAGTCATCGCAAGCCTATCTAAGCCCATGCCGAACGCCAAGACCTTGCAGTTCTTGACTCCTGCAGGAATTGTCACTTCTGGACGAAATACTCCACATCCAACAAATTCTACCCAGCCAAGTTTCTCGTGCCAGACATAGCCTTCAGCTGATGGACAGGTGAATGGGAAGTAAGCTGGCTTAAACATGACTTTGCTCAGCCCCAGCTTTCTAGCAAAGGTCTCAAGTATGCCTAAGAGATGCTTGAAGTTTACGCTCTTTCCAACAACAATACCATCGGCCTGGTAGAACTCCATTGAGTGTTTTGGATCAAGAGTCTCGGGACGGAAGACCTTGCCTATGGTGAACACCCTGTACTCACCTTCACCACGCTCGTGAAGCGTCCTGATTGTAACAGCTGTCGTCTGAGTACGAAGTATTAGGCGAAGAGCCTTCTCGAGACTCCACTTGTATCTCCATCCAAGGCTACCTGTCACCCATCCATCTTCGTGAGTCTTTGCTACACGTTCCGCAACTTGTGGGTCAACCTCACCCTTCAGGTCAAGCTTCAGGAAGAACGTGTCATGTATCTCACGTGCAGGATGATCCTGTGCTTGAAACAGTGCATCAAAGTTCCAGAACTCCATCTCGACGATGGGGCCATGAACCTCCTCGAATCCTAGCTCAATGAATATCTCACGCACAATCTTGAGGAACTCGCGCATGAAGTGTGGAACGGCTACTGGTGCTTCAGGAACTTCAATCCTGAGATCAAACTCTTTTAGCACAACTTCTCTCCATGCACCACTACGAATCATGTCGGGAGTCAGTGCTGACACGACCTTTGCTGGTCTTAGCTTGCCCTCCTGAAGAAGTTTGAGCGCATGTTCAGTAAGCTCGACCCTTATCCTGACCCTGTCTCTGAACTTGATGAGCTTTCTCTTGTGTAGCTCCTGAAGTATATCACTTGGTAGCTGACTTGCCTCTACTCTACCTTGAGTATGTATGCGAACGAGAACACGCTGCCTCTCCTCGATTATCTGTATTGCCTGCTCGAGACCTTTCGTGAATTTTATTACACCCTCGGAGACTGACACTAGTCCCATCCTGACAAGGTTGCTGAGCACGATATTGCACATCTTCTCGCTCAGGATCTCGCGACAAGTCTTCAGATAATCCTGAAGTGAAATCTCATTCACATTACCGTACACGTCTCTAACATAGTGCAGTAACTTCAGTTCAGGAAGGCTAACCTCCGCGTATGCCCTGCCCTCATCCGTTAGCTCGACGTACCTCACGGTCTCTCTGACAGTCCTTACGAGAGACTTGACTTCTAGCTCTGCCAGTACTCTCATTAGAGCACTTACATCACGACCAAGCCTCTCTGCAATCTGTTCAACATCGCGCACGCCCTCGCTAACGAGTCTTATTATGTTGTAGTGCTCCTCAGGAATGTATACTACTTCACTAGTCTGCACGACGGAGACATTGAGTTCTAAGAACGTTTTTAAGTCATGTTAAGGCTAAGTTGACGAAGATGATGAACAGAGGATTATGCTGATACAGAATGAAGAAAGGGAGTACCACTGATAATTGTGCTCAACTACTAACAATCCAGTCTGGTCTCTTTATTAGGAACTTCAAAATAATCTCACGAATCTCAGAATCTATCTTCTCCAGGTCCTCGAGCTTCTCTATCCTATAAATTTTTGCTTTATTAACAAGCTTTTTCAAATGCTTAGGCGCAATCTGAGGCAGCTGAGCTTGTAAAAGTTTCTCTATCTTATCATATTTTCTCCTTTTTATAACATATAGACGAGACCCCACTATGAATGGACCAACTGCCTCAGGGTCTTGTAAGTATTTTTCAACAAATTTTATACTACCATCATTATATACGGGAGGACCCTCATGAAGCTCGTACGGCGTCAAGTCGAGCCTCTCGAGAGTCATCATGATCAGAATTCGCGACTTCTCATCAGACCACACATGCATATGATATGGCTTGTACTCATATCGCTCCAGCGTGTTCCATAAGCTCCTCAGAAGTCTCTTAGCTTCTCCCCACACTGTTTCAGGAACAAGCTTCTCAGGATATGGCAACTCCACTATGACTGTAGGAGGCAGGAGTCTGCCTCTGAGCAGTTCAGGGCTTGCAACATGTTCTCTGTACCTGAAATAGTCAATGCTAGGCTTATGGAGAAAGAGCTTAGCTGCAAGTATCAGAGTAGCCAAGGACTCTCTAGACACTGCAGCTGCAGCATTTCGAGAAGGATCAACAGGATCAACTACAATCAGTACAGCATCCTTGAACATCTTTTTCAGAACACTCTTATCGGAGTAGTGATTCTCAGGGTCAATAATCGTGTGTCTAGGCTTCCAAACCTTCGCAACATCCTGTATAAGTCTTAGAAACGAGCCATACGTTATTATTAGAACTTCTGCAAGATAACCTGAGAAACCCTCAACCTTAATCTCAGCACCATACACACCCAGAACTTTTAGGAACCTTTTGAATAGCCTAATTTCACTACGAAGCTCGGGACGTTCTGCAAGTTTGTTCATTACATACTTTGTATGAAGTGGTGTTCTATCAGCTGCAGTTATTGGTTTTTCTCCCGGCTCAATTCTATAACAAGGAACCACATCAACTTCATATCCTTCTATCCTAAGCTGAACATATGGATGCTGCGCATACTTTAGAACCCACTCAATCTCATACTCGTTTGCAATTTCTATAACGGTGTTAACAAACTTCTCAAGATCTTCTATAGGCCTACTCTTCGGAAATATTACAAATATATCAATGTCTTTATTCTCGGGAAGCCACGTGTCCTTTGCTACACTTCCTTGAAGAGATACCTCACAGTCCTCGAACCCTCTCTTAGGCAATTCTTGCTTAAGTATTGATAATACATTATTAGCGACTCTACTAACACGCTCTCGCTCCTCTTGAGATGGCTCTACAAGTTTTCGAGCTTCTTCAACTACTTCTTCAACTCTCATGAGAGAGGAACAGACAGTAAGTCACTATAAATTGGGCCACGCGGTGTCAAGATACTTCTCTTAAGCTTAACTTCCACAACTTCCTGCTCACCAAACTCAAGGTCCTGATATTTTGTTAATAAATTCGCGATTACTTGCTTATTTCTTCCAGACTTAATTCGCGCAATAGTTAGGTGTGGCGTGAACTCCTTATCATCCTTGATACCGTACTTTCCAACTAGACGCTCAACAATTTCATGAAGCTCTGCTAGTTCTTTAGCACCTTCAACAACGCCAGCCCACAGGACTCTCGGATTAGATGGGTTCGGGAATACTCCGAGACCCTTTATCTTTATTTTGAATTTTGTATATTTTAAAGTCTTCAACTTATTCATTATCTCGTTAACAGTTGCTTGAGGAACTTCTCCAATGAATCTAAGTGTTATATGAAGATTCTCTAGCTCCACAGGCTTCGCATCTACGCCACCCTGCAGTAGCTCTCTCTGTATACCCTCGATCAGCTTCTTTATTTTCTCGTTCGTTATGTCAATTGCAACGAAGACTCTTATCAGGTTCATCAAGCTCAGTCAAGAGCTACCCCTCTTAAAAACCGTGTCCGTCACGTGATACTCTTACTCTGCTCTGCTAGCCACTTTGACAGGAACTCGCAGCGAGCAGGGTCAAGATACTTCACTTTAGCACATACTCCAAGGTAGGGACAGAAGAAGCAGGGAAGTCTAGCAACGATCCTCTCGACATCAGAAAGTTCCGAGTCTCTTAGTGTATAATCAGGAAGAGGAACCTCCGGCTTTGCTATAGCACCTGCAGCACGAAGATACTGCTCTATCACCTTCTTGCCCTCTGGCGTCAACTTGACTAGATACTGTGCACGTTTAGTATCTCCAATTCTCTCACGAACAACTAGGCCACGCTTCTCTAATCGCTGAAGATGAGGAAGACCAGTCTTGCCATCTACGCCTATTGCTCTCCAAAGGTTTCTCTGTATGTACTGCCCCCCAGATTTGTACAATAAGGTCAGTATCTTTATCTCGATCTCACTAAGCTGCTCAGTCGAGGTTGACTTTGACTGACTTGACATTCTAGGCTCCTAGCTTTCCTTCAAGGTATTTGTAATTAACTTGGTGCCCCAATTAGGAAGAATTCAAGAGAATTCTCAACAATAGAACATCGTTGTCCCCGGTCTGCCAAGATCTGAGGCTTGGTCTCTCGCTAGTGCAGTCTTGACGCTGTTTTACAGAGTCAAGATGTTTCAGTGATGCTGCTGTTGTTGGTGTTATCTGCATTTTCACATCTTCAACACTTACCTCGACTGGGTATGCTTCAGCACTTATGTCAAACATGTCGTCTACAACACTGAGATTCCACGTAACGCCAGCAATGAGAAGATGCTTATCCTGGTATGTCACGTCTGTGAGACCACTATACGGGAAGGCTACGGTCTTGATCAAGTCTCCTCTCGACTCATCCATTATTATCAGGACTCCATCACTGTCTCTCTTGCCTACGACAAATACCTTGCCCGATGAGACGTGTATTCCGTAGATCGATGCTTTTCCACGTTTGAAATCTATCATTCTAGCCCACGCAATATCTCCTTCTCTAGTCATCTTAAGAACAAGGACTCTCCTGTCCTTGCATAAGCCACATGCTATGTATAGTCCCTCACGACCAACGTACATTCCATTAGGCCCAACTTCAACACTCTTGCATGTCTCATCTCTTATGTGTATGATCTTTCCCCATTCGAACACACCCATCGAACCTTCATCGTAGACTGACGAGACAAGAATCGAGGCCTTGTCCTTGACTCCCTGAGCAGAGTACACTCTATTACCGTATACTCTCAATCTTCCAAATGTTGGACTCTTTGAGCGTAGAGCCCACTTAAGTTTGAGAGACTGTCCAAGATCTTGAATTTTGCATAGCAGCGTGCCATGACTAGTGAAGAGTGTTGAGCCACGAGCATCGAATCCCCAGATGACGCTCTCCTTACCTGCAAGTGTGACTACAGCAACATCACAGATCTCTGCATAGTGGTTGAGTTTCATTATGTAGACGGGACGTACAGTCATGTACACGCCCGGCGAGTCAACATATATGCCGCAGAGAGGCTTCTCTTTGCTCTCCTTTACTGTAAGTGGCAGATAGATGTTAGTTATTACTTCGCTAAGTTCTCTATCTACTACAATTAGAAAAGGATGCCACTCTCCACTTCTTCTGGTACTTCCAACTACGTAAATCCACCCTGCCTTATCGTAATAATGCATTGAGCTTGTCCAATCCTCAAAAGGCGTCCCAATCGCTAGCTTACGTTCAATTCTTAAATCAGGATCCATCTCGTTCACCACACAGGGAGACCATTTTCTACTTTACTATGGTTGAGATAGTGAAAAAACTTAGGGTCAGTGCCGGCCCGGCATCAGTCATCGCTCACTTTTAGTGGGGGCAGGAGATCATCATCCCCTGCTCACTTCTCGTAATACTCATCCAGTAGATTGCTTAAGTAGCTAAGAAGTCTCATTAGTTCCAGCTTAATTATCTCGAACTCTCCTGGACGCTTCACTACTGGCAACTTAATTATATTTCCATACCTCTTCTTGTCATGCTCAATTTTCGACAGCACGCTCTCCTTGCTTACGTAGTTAGGTATCTTGTGCGGTAACTTATACGTCTCAGCAAGCTTTAGCAAAACATCATGCACATCAGGATCTGTGTATCCCATCCTGTTACCAAGGTCAGACTCCACGATCATGCCAATCATGACACACTCACCGTGCGTTAGCTTACCTTCAGCACATGCCTCAACTGCATGACCTACAGTATGTCCATAGTTCAGTATCTGTCTTACATCACGTTCCTCACGCTCATCAAGGTGAACTATCCAGCCCTTGCACTTCACTGAGCGCTCTATAAGTTCTGTAAGGGTCTCAGGTTCTCGCTGAAGTATCTTATCTCCGCGCACACGAAGTAGATTCAATATTTCAGGATCTATGGTCACGCCATACTTTATCACCTCAGCCAGTCCTGAACAGAACTCTCGTTCAGGAAGTGTGTACACATACCTGAGATCTTCAACTACAAGTCTAGGCTGGTATATTGTTCCTACAACATTTTTTATACCAAACATATTCACGGCATTTTTACCGCCAATCGCGGAATCGACCATAGAAAGTAGCGTTGTCGGCACTAGAATAAGCGGCAGACCTCTCATATATATTGAAGCTACAAAACCTACAAAATCTCCTAGTGCACCACCTCCAACTCCAATAATTAGCGTAGATTTTGTTGCATTTATACTATGTAGAAAACCTACTGCATCCAACACGTTGTTTATATCTTTAGCACTCTCTCCAGCAACTACTATCTTCGTATAGGTTTCATATAGTTCTTTGAGAAGTTCTACAAGTTCCTGCGTAGGCGAGAGATCTTTTACAGATTCTTGAATAAATATGACAACCTTATCAACTTCTGACACAACATCCCTCAGAAGCTCAGGAAGTTTTCTAATACAACAATCTCCTATCACAACCTTGTACGGTCTCGAGTACGTGGGCTCTATCTCCACTTCTCTTAATGGCACGTAGAGTACACTATTGTAGGGAAAGTTATAGTTTGTGGAAAAGGAACTTAGAAGATAGCGCTATCGACAGCTCTGTTCAGCTCTATGAAGGCATTCCTAATTTTCATAACTTCGTCCTCTAGGCCATACCTCACGGCTCTCGTTAACAA
>JAMOMD010000213.1 GCA_027068725.1 Thermoproteales archaeon
CGAGTCTCTCAGCAGAGTTCCACCACTCATTGCACGATTAGAAATTCCTCGAGAATGGACATTCCTGATTGTTGTTCCTGAGAACGTTCCTGAGCAGGTCGCTAAGATAAAGAGTGCTGAAGCTGAAGTTCTTCGCTCGCTTCCAAAAATGAGCCAGGAGCTGTCTGGTAGACTCTGCAGAATAGTCCTGATGAAGCTCATACCATCTGTGCTAGAGCAGGACATTGAGAAGTTTGGAGAAGCAGTAACAGAGTTCAACAAGCTTGCTGGAACTTACTGGGCACCATTTCAGGAAGGCAGACTCTACTGTTCTCCAGAAGTTGAGGAGGGAATACAGCTACTGCTAGACAACGGTGCGGTAGGTGCAGCACAGTCCTGCTGGGGACCAACATTCTACGGCATATTCAGAAGTGTAGAAGATGCAGAGAAAGCTGCAAGGATTGTACAGTCGCGAATCAGGTGCAGAATCTACATAACACACGTCGACAATAGGGGAGCAACTGCGGAAGTCGTCATTGACTAGAAGATTAAAGTTAGAGTACTCACTAGACTCGAGCTATGTCAAAACCACAGGTCAAGGTCAAGGATCCATCACTGGCAGAGCGTGGTAGACTACAGATCGAGTGGGCTGAGCGTCACATGCCTGTTCTAATGAAGATACGTGAAAGATTCAGGAAAGAGCGACCACTCGAGGGAATAAAGATAGCAGCTAGCCTCCACGTGACCAAGGAGACTGCTGTCCTAGTCAGGACACTCATGGCCGGTGGTGCAGAGGTCGCGCTTGCTCCCTGTAACCCACTCTCAACACAGGACGATGTTGCTGCTGCGCTTGCAGAGGAGGGAGTGTACGTGTATGCTTGGAGAGGAATGACAGAGCGCGACTACTACCATGCCATTGGTAACGCTCTCTCAATAGAACCTGACATAACGATGGACGATGGAGCTGACATAATATCAACAATACACAAGCTAGTCCTCAAGATTGAGGACGAGACAACAAAGTACGCCAAGGAGATTCTTGGAGAGCGCGATTTTGAGAAGATGATAAGCAAGATCATTGGCGGCACAGAAGAGACGACGACCGGAGTCATCAGGATAAGAGCAATGGAGAAGCAGGGAGTCCTAAGATACCCAGTCATTGCCGTGAACGAGTCATACACAAAGTACCTCTTTGACAATAGGTACGGCACAGGACAGTCAACGTGGGACGGAATTCTGAGAGCAACCAACATTCTCGTAGCAGGAAAAGTCGTAGTAGTAGCTGGCTATGGCTGGGTTGGTCGTGGAGTTGCAATGCGAGCTAAGGGACTAGGAGCCAGGAGAGTCATAGTCACAGAAGTCAATCCGATACGCGCACTTGAGGCAGTGATGGATGGATTCGAGGTCATGCCAATGATCAAGGCAGCCGAGATAGGTGACATATTCATAACAGCGACAGGCAACATAAAGGTCATCAGGAAGGAGCACATAGAGAGAATGAAAGATGGTGCAATACTAGCAAACACAGGACACTTCAACGTAGAGATATGGGTACCAGACATCGAGGAGCTAGCAGTATCAAAACGTGAGATAAGGCCAGGAGTCACCGAGTACGTGCTGAAGAATGGAAAGAGAATATACCTACTAGCCGAGGGCAGACTAGTCAACCTAGCATGCGCTGAAGGCCATCCATCCGAGGTCATGGACATGTCCTTCGCAAATCAGGCACTTGCAGTAGAGTACCTAGTCAAGAACAGAGGAAAACTAGAGAAGAAGGTGTACAAGCTACCTGACGAGCTAGATATGCAGGTTGCTAAACTGAAGCTAGAGGCAATGGGCGTAGAGATTGATGAACTAACAGAAGAGCAGAAGAAGTACCTA
>JAMOMD010000214.1 GCA_027068725.1 Thermoproteales archaeon
TCCAAAATGTGTTTGTAGTACTTCTCGAAGTCTTTCTATATCAAGTAACGTGACTGGTAGTGCAACTATGCCTAGTAGTCCTATGGTCTCTTTGCCAGGTTCAACACCTAGTGCTCTTGCTCTCTGTATGCATTCCTGATCGTTTTCTGGACAGGTTATTGTTAAGTCAAGTTTCATTATATATCCTTCATCGACTGCTTTCTTGATTGTATCAAGAATTGAGGGGTCCTTGATTGCCTTGACAAATGCCTTGTCTACCATCGTGTATCCTGTTAGTCTATCGTTGACTTTCAGGACTAGGAGAAGAACGTAATCTGACGATTTTAGTTCGTTTAGGTCAAGTATTCTCATAGTCTACGTTATGCACAATATAGTGTAAAATGTTTAACACACGTCATGTTGACGCGCATAAAGCATCATATTGAGAAGAGACTTGCAAATCTTGCAAAGTTGATCCGAGCTGAGCCTAACATCCTGACTGGAAGTGCCATAATTGTGGCCGTTATTGCGACTGTTCTCGCGTACCTGTTTAAGGGTCGTCTTGGCCTTCTTGTAGGACTTGTACTATTCTCGATCGCGTGTATGTTAGACATGCTTGATGGACTTGTTGCACGTTACTGGGGTAAGGTTACTAGCGCTGGAGCCTTCTTAGACTCAGTATGTGATCGCTACGTTGATTTCCTGATGCTTCTTACTCTAATGACTGTACTTACCTCAGAATATGCTAGACTCATGATCTTACTAGTGATCCTAGGCTCCTTCATGACGAGCTATGCTAGAGCTAGAGCTGAGAGTCTTGGACTGAAGCTAGCAGGTGTTGGTCTCTTTGAGCGTGGTGAAAGAGTCATAGCAGTACTCCTGCTATACCTCGTGCTTATCCTATCGAGCACAAGCACATGGAATATCATAGGCAGCATCTGGCTGACCATACTTGCAGTTGTCACAAACCTGACCGCAATCCACAGGATCGTGTACTCATTCACTAGACTAAGGAAAACCTGAGCTGAGTCAAACCTTTAAATTTACGTAACTTACGAACGCGACAATGGTCAGGGGAGGAACTTCTAAGGAGGAATGTGTCGTAGTGTACATTGACAATAATAAGGTAGTGAAGAAAGAGAAAGTGCAGGGAGATATAATAACAGTAGTGAAAAATTATGCAAAGAAACTCATAGATGAGTGGAATGCAGAGACTTCAGATTTCATAGTACTTCGAGACAACTATACTTTAACACTGAAGAAACCTATCAAACCTGAAATAGTTGATACAATAAGAAAGTTCGGTGTAAGACACATGGGAGATAAGGTTGAGGTAACAATACCTGTCTACGAGCTACTATACAGTAATAGATGGGTCGAAGAATCATTCCAGGCAGATAGCCTAATACTGATATTACCATATCTTGGAGACGAAGTTACAGACCAGATCACGGAGACCGTTCTGAAAACGTTAACTGCGAGACAGGAAGAGGAAGAGGAACTTGAAGAATTTCCAGAAGAGTAAACGTGCACAACCTTATTATAGGAATAGCTTAGTTGAGCCTAGTACTTCTTCGAACGATATTCCTAACGCATCTAACACCTGTTCAAGACTTGTCTTCAAGTATTCAACATATTTCTCAACATCTATCTCATCAATTCTTGCTAGTTGGACAGGCTTTACACCGTCCTTTGTTCTAGTCTTTACGAAGTGTATTATATCGCCAGGACCGACATTTATGCCAAGTTGTTTTAGCTGAAGTGCTGCCTTGACATGCTGTGGCTTTGTCTTAGTGTACTGTTCTAGTGGTTTTGATAATGACATTTTTATAGATAGCTTGTTCAGTGGTATCTCGCGTCTCCTGAGCTTATCATAATACTCTTTTACTTTTCTTCTAATGTCCTCGATGGACTTGTCGACCTCTGTGATGTTCTGCATTCCTGAAATGATCTTCAAGACTTCTGCGAACACGTCCTTGACAAAGTCTGGCGTGTTCCTCTTCTTGCCAACCATGCCCTTGATGTCTAGACTTCCGTCAGGTAGTATGCCTATGTAGTTCTTCTTTCTGCCACTCATTGCAACCATCTTGTAGACCTTGTCAACGTCAATGTCAATGCCTAGGACTTCCTCGACCCAGTTGATGAGTTCCTTCAGCTTATTCTCGTCAGGACTCCATATGAAGAGGCTATCTGTGTCACCGTACAGTGGTGTTAGTCCAAGCTCTATTGCCTTAGTGAGAGTCAGGCTCATTGCATATCTTCCAAGTGCTGTAACTAGCTCAGCAAGTGGTGGACAGTAGAGCTGGAATGCTTCTGCACCGAAGACTCCGTAAGATGCGTTGATGAATACCTTGAGTGCGTTCTGAACAACATCATAGAATTGCTTGAGCTCAGGGCTCTGAGTAGTCTTTGCAAGCTTCTTGTAGACGTAGACTCTCATGTCTCGTAGGATGCCTATGATTGTTGCTGTGAGTCCTCTCCTGTTTGTGCAAACCCAGTGTGGCAGATCTGGGACTGGCTTATTGTTCTTCTGAGACTCGTCAGGACATTTGACCGTCTCGTAGGAGAGGTTCCATCTCTTGATAATTGATGGATACAGACTTGCGAAGTCTATGACATACACGTTCGGGAATATTCCAGGAACAGGATCTACGACAATTGCTCCAAGGTACTTCTTGCCCTTGATTATGGCCTTGGTAGCTGCCTCTCCCTTGACGTTTATTATGTCCTCTTTCTCAGGAATTAGCCATCCTCTCTTTCTGTGCTCAAAGTACATCATGTTCTTGATCCATGCCGAGACTTGGCTACGCGTTATATCATCGAACGGTAGCTTAGAGATTCTTGCAAGTAGTACAATTAGCTTCATTACTAGCTCATTATCATACATTGTCAAGTACAGTGTCAGGAAGGCGTCGCGGAAGTTGTAGTTTATTAGCTCAGCATAGTCCATCTCAGCGATAGGCTTCTCACGTGGCAGCTTCCTGAGCTTGACAAGTGCTGAAGCAATTGCATCTAGAGTCTTCTCGGTTCCCCTATACTTGCCTCCAAATGCGTAAGTCTCGATTGCTCTTATGTTAAAGAACTTGTATAGATCAATATGTACGCCGAGTGCTACTGTCATCTCATCTCTCTTTGCTATAATTGGAATCTCCTCTTTCTTGAAGCCGAGCTTCAGGGCTCTATTGTAAATGTACAGTAAGTCGAAATTATCACCGTTAAATGTTACAATTATTGGATACTGGCAAATTGTTTTGAAGAGCTCGCGAAGCAGCTCATATTCACTATCAAAGAACATTATCTCAACATTATCATCACGCAACTTCTCGAGCTGTTTCTCATCAAACTCTAGGTCTGGCCTCTTCAGGACAAGCACTCTTCTCAGACCATCACTTCCTGCTAGTGCAACTGAGATTATCTCGTAGTTTGCCTCCTTGGGATTGGGTATCTTGTTCTCCTTTGGTGTAAATACCTCAATGTCTATTGCAAGTCTCTTCAAGTGTGGAACAGGTGCCTGAAAGAGTGGAAGCCAGTCCTCGACCTCTTTTAGCATGTACTCATCATTGCCATATAGTTTGAGAACGAACTCGCGAACATTTTCAGGAATCTCTACTGGAACTGGCACAAGCTTGCCGTCCTCTATCCTGTAGTACATTCCTGGAATTATGCCTCTATCATAGATGTAGCAGAGATGGTACTTGATCTTAGATTCCCAAGTCTTGGGAAGTATATCTCTTATTGATTCTCGTCCACCTCCAATGCTGAGTGGATCCTTAGCACAGATCTTCGTCATTGTTACCCATCTGTCATTTAGCGCATCGTACTTCCTGACTAGCTCAATATGACTGAAACCTTTGTGCTGTATTACTCTTGGGAACTTTGTTACAAGATCTTTTGGATCAATGTCTGTGAGAAGGTATGGTCTATGTCCAGTGTTGTCATACCAGAAGTAGACCTTATCATTAACAGGATCGTATAGTTTCACAAGTGCCTTACCTGCCTTACCATCGTACGTAACTGTGAGAACGATACAGGGAGGAGTGTTAGAGGGGGTCTCTGCTCGAAGAACAAATTCTACAGACTCTTCCTCTTCTTCCTCCCATTCTCTGAGCCGGACTTCCTCTTCCTCCTCTTCGAATTGGTCAAGATCGCGATGCTCTAAGTCTTCACTACGAACCATCTCTTCTACATACGGATATCCTAGATGATTAAAAAACCAACATTGTCCAAGTCGCGAGAATATTCATGTGAGGGGAAGGTGCCCGTGGAGGACCCCCTCATTGAGAGCACGCTGCTCTCTTGGGGGTCCTCCAGCAGCTGGAGGTTAACAATTCGTCTTATGTGTCTTTCTTCGTCAGTAACTGGCTTATGAGACCTGTAGACTAGGACTAACGAGAAACGCATGGCCATCATCGTGATTGTTGACTCGAGAGAGTACAGGACAGCAGAAGAGGTAGTGAAGAATCTCAGAAGGCTAGGAGCTACAGTAGTAGAACGACAGCTCGAGGTTGGTGATTACGTAGTCTCTGAGAGAGTTGCCATTGAGCGAAAGAGAGCACACGACTTCCTGAGCTCGATAGCTGATGGTAGACTATTCGAGCAGGCAAAGAAGCTTGTAGAACACTACGAGAAGCCTATAATGATAGTGGAAGGAAGCATATGGTCAGCACTTAAGCACAGAAACATTCATGAACACGCCGTGCTTGGCGCAATGATAACACTCATACTAAAGTTCAATATAAGAATACTCTTCAGCAGAGATCCAGAGACAACAGCATTCATAATATACGACATAGCAAAAAACGAACAAGAAAAAGAGAAAAAGTCCATAAAGACAGTAACTACAAGAAAAACAGCTACAATAAAAGAACTACAAATACAGTTTCTAGCATCACTACCAGGAATAGGACCAAGAAGAGCAGAAGCACTACTAAAAGAATTTGGAACACCACTAGAAGCCCTAAATAATCTTAAACTATGGTCACGTGTAGGAATACCAGAATCAACAATTGCATTAGTTAGGAAAGTCTTAACATCAAAATATGGAGAAGAAGCTTCAGAGGCTCACGTTGATATTAGTAGTCTAATAAAGAGCTCAGAAGCTTCGAAGAATGATAAGAAAGAACAAGAGAAGACAAGCAAGATAGGTATATTTAAGTTTCTTGAAGAGTCGTAATATACTACTTAGGCCTTTGGTTTCAATGTCAGTATTGCAGCACCTGCAATGAAGTAGCTGGCCATTGATAGTACGTTAGATAGTAGCATGAGCCAATAAAGTGTGCTAGCTAATCCAAGTGGATATACTATAGATGCTGCAGACTTAATATTTATGCTGCCACCTGTCAGTGCCTGATAATTGAGTATTGATGATGCGCTAGCGAAAAATGTTGATATGAATATTGGTATAAGGAGAATAGATACCACAATAGAGAGTATTTGCAATATTGCGGAAGCCTTCAGACTTACTGCTCTGAACTTACTGCCAGCTGTCCATAGACTCGATATTTGGTTTATTGTGAAAGTTGCACCAAAGACTATTGCAAGTATCGCAAGTATGTAAACTTCAATAAATAATGGAAGATATTTTGCCATCACTGTAGGACTAATATTTGTAATATTGTGTGCAGCACCTGCAGTCTTGTGTATTGCCATTGATGATAGTAGTGTGAGTGAGTATATGAGTGATGCCAGTGTAGCTATTGAGAATGCTATGAATAGTATTCCTACAATACCTGTAACAGTCCACAGATTGTCATTAGCACTTCTTCCAAATATTATCCATCCAATAGATACTAATATTAGTGCGAATGCGAATAATATTAACGAGAATACTCCTGCACCTGCTGCTCCTATGGAAGCCGTTGTTAGCTGTGTTATATTAGGTTTGAATGGATATACATAACTCAGTGTTATAGGCAATATTAGCTGTATAGCAGTTGCTACGCCTAGGAGTATGTACCCTATTCCAAGAACACTTTTATACGGTATCATAATGAGAAACGAGCAGGTTCGTATTTAAACTTAATCATTGGGAAAAATGAAAGATTAAGGTCAGCGTTCAAATCCTTCTTCATCTGTGAGAATCTGCCCTTCTACCTTTCATCACGCACTACTACTAGCATAGTCGTGTAGTACCTTAATCTTAAACATTTGCCTCATACATCGATACACATGACTTGTAGATTCCTGAACGTTGGAGTATGTCAGTTCGGTGCAACTCCTGATAAGGAGAAGAACCTCTGTAAAATAAGGAAGTTCATAGAGAATGCTAGGACTGCAGAAGTAGTAGTATTTCCTGAGTACTCGATGTTCTACAGTAGTAACATGTTTAGGGACGTTACACTTCTTAGAAAAGTCGCAGAGCCTCTCGATGGCAAGTTCGTGCTTCAGTTATCGACTCTTGCGAGAGAGTATTCTACACATATTGTATGTGGCTTAATTGAGCAAGAGAAGGGGAACATCTACAATACAGTTGTTGTAATTAATGATAGAGGAGAGCTAGTGACATTCTATAGAAAATCTCATCTGTTTGATGCTTATGGTTATCAGGAATCTAAGGTATTTTCCTCAGGATTTTGTGAGCCAACTGTGTTCAATATTGGAAGTGCAAGATGCAGCGTTGTTGTATGTTTTGAGTTAAGATTTCCAGAGCTCTTTAGAGTTGCGGCATTGAAAGGTTCAGAGGTCATATTTGTGCCTGCTGCATGGTTTCGAGGAGATTTGAAAGAAGATCTGTTGCACGTACTTGCTAGAGCTAGAGCACATGAGAATGGAATGTTTGTAATAGTGTGTAATCAGTATTCAGAGAGTTTCTGTGGAAGAAGTTGCATTGTTGATCCTTGGGGCGTGGTGCTACTTGATCTTGGTGCTGGAGAGAAGTACGTCGAAATTAGGATAGATGTTGACGAGGTTGCTAAAGCTAGAGAGACAGTGCCCGTGCTGAGGTTAAGGAGAAAGTTATTATATACTAAGATTATATCACTTTGAAACGTACTTCTTTATGTTATCTATCACCTCTATCTTTACAGGATCGACTCCCACTAGATGAGCAACATCTATAGTTAGCATTCCTAGTAGTGTTATTCCATACATTATCTCTGCAAGCACATTATCACCCTTCAGATTAATTAAATGTAGATCAATTCCATACTGTTTGAGTACTTGCTCAACAGCATTAACATGCTTTTCGTACTCTGTTCCTTCTAGAGACTTTGAGCGAACTAGCATTACTTCAAGAAAATCAAACTTTCTGACATGTATTGCAATATCGTTATGTTCGGACTCAGGTAATGGACATACTACTACAGGTTGCTTAGCATTCTCATTCATGTCATTCTTGAATCTTGTTCCTATGCTGATCAGTGGCTGTGGAATGTAAATCATGACAATCTTGTTGACAAGTCTCTTCGATAAATCTTTGAAGTGTGTTAGATAGTCTTCTGCAGCCTCTTCAATTGCTTTTATGCTACTTTCTGCATGTTCTCTAATCTTACTTTCAAGTGATTTTTCTACAAGTCCTACTATTCTGAGAGTTGGGTAGAGCAAACAGGGAAGTCCGTATCGTGGTGCTGTTGCTTTAGGAATTTTAACGTGAGGAGCATTGTGCTGTTTTGCTAGTTCTTCAAGTTTTCCTCCTGTTGATATTGCTACTACTGGGATGTTGTGTTTAACACATTCTTCGAAGCATCTAATAGTCTCCGTTGTATTTCCTGAGTAGCTTATTGTAATGACTAGGAAGTTTCTACTTGTTACAAATTTTGGTAGTTGTAGATCTTTTACGACTATGATAGGCTTGTCGTAGCCTATTAGACTGAGGTAGTCTCTCACTATGTCTCCAACTATTCCTGAGCCTCCCATTCCTGAGATTACTATGCCATCAACCTTATCAGGAAGCTTTTCCTGAACATGAGACAAGTCCAGACTGTATGCTTCACGTGCTAGCTGTGGCCATCTAGGGTAGTCTATATACGACTCAGGTCGCAATGTCATCTGGTTATTAAGGCTACAGACCTATTTAAGATGACTGAGGTGCTATTCAGGGTCGTAATAAACGACGCTGTGGAGATAGTGCGTGACTGGCCCTGGGATAGGATAGTCAAGGTAAAGGATCAACTGAAGAGACTTGGATTTAAGTGGACTGGAGAGTACTGGAAAGGTCGAGTACTATCGTTCTCTGCAATTCTGAAACTTCGAGACTTGCTCGATCTGCGACCTTCTGAGATAAAGAAGATCCTTGAGACAAGTCTCACACATAGTGAAGGAGGTGCAATTGGTATAGAGGTGGAAGATGCGTCTCTACTTCCTGATGCAGTTAGAGAGTGCATTATCGATACTGTAGACAATGTGCATATTGTATCAATACCATGTTTTGTAAGAAACTTTGTCAGAAAAGATACAAAGTATCTCGGCAAGGTATCTTCTTTTGAAGAATATGTAGATGTTGCACTACAGGAGTTTAAGAAGTTAGTAGAGAAGTTTAGCATTGTTGGTAATCTAGAACTTGCATTAGAGAGGACGCGAGAATTTGTGCTTGAGAGTACGAGAACACGAGAATTGTATGAGAGAAGAGTAAACTGGTGGCTTGCGCTTCTACATGAGAATTTTGTTGAACTTAACTTTCTCAAGAAGGGTCTTCTTAAGGAGCTTAGAGAGAGTTTGAAAATAAAGTATAACAAGGTAGATTCTGAGGGCAATATACAGGAAGTGCTCATTCCAGCCATTAAGAGAGAGAATGTTATTAAGACAGCAGATGGAAAGTGGAGGATATATTTTCCACAGTTTTTTAAACAGAAGGTTGCTGATATATTAAGAAACTTAGGATACGTAGTTAAAGAAGTAGAGTACAAACCTAGGCAGGTTCACAATATTGTAGATCGAGTAAATTTGTTACCATTTCAAGAAAAGGCACTAAGCAAGTGGCTTGAAAATAATTGTAGAGGAACTATTGTCATTCCAACAGGAGGAGGCAAGACTTTCATTGCACTTAAGGCTATGGCTAAGCTCAAGGTCAGGACTCTTGTACTAGTAATAACGGAGGAACTGCTCGAGCAGTGGCACGAGAGAATTCATAAGTACCTTGGATACTGGGCAGGTCGACTAAGTG
>JAMOMD010000215.1 GCA_027068725.1 Thermoproteales archaeon
AGCATTTAGGATTGGCGAGCATCCTGATGTTCTGCTACCCGTGATGGTTGCATACGATGGATTCCTGATGAGTCACACAATAGAGCCTGTCGAGATCCCTGACGACGAGGAGATAGTCAGGAAGTTTGTGCCGAAGACTCGTGCATGGCTAACTCTAGACCCAGCGAAACCCGTGACTATGGGTCCACTTGCTGGCCCTGACTGGTACTATGAGATAAGGTTCCAGCAGGTACCAGCAATGAAGAACGCGTACAGAGTCGTTAAGGAGGTCGGGCAAGAGTTTGGTAAGGTCTTTGGAAGGTATTATGATGTTGTAGAGACGTACCACATAGATGATGCTGAGTACGTGATGATTGGCTATGGAGCAACGTGGGGCTTCATACAGGAGGCAATCGATGTACTCAGGAAGGAGGGTCTCAAGATTGGTGGTCTACGCATACGATTGCTTAGACCACTCCCAACAAGAGACATAGCTAAGTATCTACAGGACAAGAAGGGGTTCATTGTAGTAGATAAGTGCCTTGTCACCGGCCTACCTGTAGGCCCAGTATATCAGGACATCGTGACTGCACTTAAGGTAGAGAATGTGGATGTGCCTGGAATAAGTGCAGTACATGGCGTTGGTCAGAGGACAATGTACATTCGCGACTTTGTTGAGCTAGCAAAGCATGCTATCAAATGTTTCGAGGAGAGGAAGATTCCACAGGAGTCAATTTACCTAGGACTGAGAGCATGAGTATTATTGTAATATCTGGACAGGAGGGTAAACGTATGGAGATTAAGCTGTTCAAGAGTATAAAGGAGCTGCCACGTGAGGAGAAGTTTGCTCCAGGACATGCAATGTGTGCTGGATGTGGTGCTGCAATAGCAATGAGGTGGCTTAACAAGATAGCACCTGACGACACGATATTTGTCCTCGCAACTGGCTGCGTCGAGGTCACTACCACAGCCTGCCCATACACTGCCTGGCTTAGACCCTGCATACATGTTGCATTTGAGAATGCTGCTGCAGTAGCATCAGGAATAGAGGCAGCAATAAAGATACTGAAGAAGAAGGGCGTCATTGGCAAGGACATAAAGGTAGTAGCAATCGCAGGAGACGGAGGCACAGTCGATATTGGACTACAGGCACTTAGTGGAATGCTAGAGAGGAGGCACAAGGTCATGTACGTGCTGTACGACAATGAGGCATACATGAACACCGGAATACAGAGAAGCGGCGCAACACCACTCTACGCTTGGACAACTACAACTCCTGTAGGAAAGGTCATCAAGGGCAAGCTACAGGAGAAGAAGGACATCGATGGAATAGTTGCAGCACACAGAATACCATACATGGCAACAACCACAATAGCATACATACTGGACATGGTTAACAAGTTCAAGAAAGCCCTAGAGTACACAGAAGAAGGACCAACATTCGTCCATGTGCTATGCCCATGCGTCCCCGGATGGAGAATAGACCCACACATGACTGTCAAGCTATCGAGACTTGCTGTTGAGACAGGAATGTGGATAAACTACGAGATCGAGCATGGAGTATTTAGAGTCACTACAAGAGTACCAAAGAGAAAGCCTGTCGCTGAGTACATCAAGCCGCAGGGAAGATTCAGACATCTCACAGACAAAGATATAGAACTTATACAGAAGCTCGTCGATGAAAATGTTGAAAGAATAAACAAGCTTGTTGGAGAACAAGTTATAGGTCCTGTAGAGATACCTGAAAAGAAGTAATATATTGAACCTCGGTAATTTTTAATCCTTAACAATTCTATCCTACCCTCATACTCTCTGTCCTTATTATTGCGAATTTCGACATTATGTAATCAAAGAGTTTCATTGTAACTATTCCATCTATTAGAGAGATTGGTAACTGCACAGGCATGTAGAGCATGAATGTTGTCATAGCAAGTTTCAATATTTTCACAATCGATAGTCCGCCCCATGCTATTGCAAGTTCAAACGATGTTGTTAAGTATACACCTAGGTCTCCTACAACTCCAATAATGAAAAGTAGCGCGTTTCTGAAAGTCCTATTCTCACTCTGTAGAACGTATCTCCTAGCAATGTAGCTGAGTACTGCTGGTATGAATGCTAGTGAGAGAGTATTTGCGCCAAGGGTCGTGAAGCCGCCATGCCCGTACAGGGCCTGAACTACAAGTACGCAGAAGGATAGTAAAAATACTTCAGGTACCGACAACACAAGTCCTGCAAGTGGTGTTCCACAGGGATGTGAGCAAGAGCCAGCTACAGGAACAGGAATGTGCCATGCACTAAGCACGAACACTATGGCCATCATTACTAGGAATAGCTTCAGGTACTCGATACCATGCTCAGCTAAGTTTCTACGTAGTCTCCATATGCCAGCTATGACGAGTGGTAGTACTATAGCAAAATATACTGCACAATGAAGAGGAGGCAGTGTTCCATCTGCCAGATGCACGTGCGTTCGCACATGGTTTCAAATTTTAACATTGTTTAGATTCTTAAGTAACAATTCGACATCTTAAACAGTCAAGCGTAGAAAATGGTTAACACTTGAAACCATGCCAAGGCCACCGATGCGTAGGCGAGCACTAATGTTACTCTTCGCGATAATAGCAGCAGTAACCTGCGTAACCATTACAGTAACAGCAATGATGGGGGCAGAGTTTGAAGAACCTGAAGATATTGCAGCAAAAATACTTCATTTGAAAATACATCAATTACTCCCTGAATTCATTACAAATATAATGGCGTTACTGCTTCCACTAATAATTGGAGTAATAGTAGGATATCTCGTAGGTGATAAGCTATGACAATCATAACAATAGACTACGATCAGTTAGCACCCATAATGTTTTTCGTAGGACTACTAATTGGGTACTTCTTAAGAAAATGTCAAAAGAAGAGGACGGGAACCATACTGAGAACAATACTATTTCTACTAATATTCGTAGTAACGTTCCTAATAAGCAGAATTACTACTCTAGTAGCTCTCTGCGCAATGTTTGTCTGTCTCGGGATTCTAACAGTATTGACAGATAATCAAGTAGAAAAGTATATTGCATACACGTTAACGCTAGTACTTACATCAGTATCAATATTAGCTGCATTCATAATACTGGGACAGTATAATATAGCACTGCTATTTCTACTAAGAGTATTGACTGTTGGAACAGCTTGCCTAGTGACAATTCTACCATTATCAACAACGAAAATAGTGCGTCTTGCAGGAACGCTAACAGATAATACAGTAACGGGACCTCTACTTCTATCTCTTCTCATATTTAGGAAAGTGCTAAGTGTAATTGCAGATTTTAAGATAAGTTTCGAAATTCATTCAGCATATTTGAAGAGCGTGAAAGACAGAATCAGACTATTTGTTCACATACTTGAGAAGAGACTTGTTCCAATATTTGATAAGATTGCCGATGATGTTGCGACAGCGTTAGTGTGTAGAGGAATAGATTTCTCTAAAAGAATAAGATTGAGATTTTATAACGATATAACTAAGATTGATGTGGGGTTATTTATCATAATTGTACTCGCTATATTGCTACTCTGTTTGTTATTATGAGGCGCGCATTGGCTTTATTTGATGTCTGGTTTAGGTATAGGAGTTCAGAGGATTGGATACTTAGAGGAGTATCTTTGCAAGTGCCTGAGAATAGCATAACTTGTATACTTGGTGTAAATGGTTCGGGAAAGTCGACGCTTCTGAAAGTAATGGCTGGGGTTCATATACCTCAGAGAGGTGTTGTGGAGATTTTTGATATAAGGCTAGACAGGAAGAGTATGAGCATTGTAAGAGATCTTGTAGGTCTTGTACTTCAGGATCCTGATACTCAGCTTCTATTACCTACAGTTAGAGAAGAACTAGCAATATCTCTGGTAATGAGGGGGCTTCCAGAGAGCTATATCGAGTCTAAGGTTAGGGATGTTGCTAGGAGGCTTGGCATAGAGAATCTTCTTGATAAGTCTATTGAGGAGCTTAGCTATGGTCAGAAGAAGCGCGTTGCAATAGCTTCTGTACTAGTGTCTGATCCGCGTATACTTCTCCTTGACGAACCTACGCTTGGTCTAGATCCTGTATCTTCTATAGAGGTCATGGAGCTTATTCAAGAACTTGCTAGACATGGTAAGACAATAGTGTTCACTACACAGGATATAGACCTTGCCGCATTATACGCCGACTATGTTATTGTTCTACGAGATGGAAAGGTAGTTGCTGAAGGCACAGTAGACGAAGTTCTACGGGAACCACATATCATACGCGAGAAATGTGGACTACGCTTAACTAGGATAGGACACCTATTCGAGCTTGCGAAGAGCAAGGCTATCCTTCCTGAAGTGGGCAAGCTACCGCTCACGATATCTGAGGCGCTTAGAGTTCTCAAGGAACAGCTTTCTTCAAGGCTTGGTCAAGGTCTTCAATAATATCGTCAGGATCTTCGAGTCCTACGCTAAGTCTCAGAAGATTCTCTGTAATACCAACAACTTTTTTCTCCTCTTCAGTAAGGTACTTGTGAGTAGTAGTGTATGGATGCGTTATTATTGACTCAGCTCCGCCAAAGCTAACTCCTGGCACTATTATTCTGACATTCTTACAAACTCGCAGAGCTGACTCAAGATCTCCACGTATTTTGAACGATACCATACCACTAAGACATCTGAGGTACCTGCATGCAACAACATAATCAGGATGCGTAGAAAATCCTGGAAAAATAACTTCACAAACTTTTGAATGCTCCATTAGAAACTCTGCAACAGCTCTAGCATTTTCTTCATGTTTTCTCATTCTAATATGAAGAGTCTTCAAACCTCGATCAATAAGATATGCTGTGAATGGCTCCATTATTGTTCCATTAAGTCTTCTTAAATCCCATGCTTTCTCACAGTCTTCTCTTCTTGAGAATGCCAAGAATCCTCCAACGCAGTCATTATGACCACTGATATACTTTGTCGCACTGTAAAGTACTGTTGTTGCACCATGTTCAAGAGGTCGTAGACTGTACATTGTTGGTATTGTATTATCAACAACTATGTAGTATCTAACAATGTCTTTACATACGTCAGCACATGCTTTGCATATCTCCTCGATATCATATACTCTGAGCAACGGATTGGACATTGATTCGAAGAATACTATGAGCCTATGCACATTTTTCGACATGTTTTTAATATTCTCGACAAGATTCTCTGTACCTGGCTTAGTGAGGACTAGCCTTGTCCTGTAGATGTTCGAGTATCTTCTCAGTAGTGTGACAGTTGATCCGTAGAGGTCTAGCGGAGCAATGATTAGGGTCTTCTCAGGTTCTATGTATAAAGAGAGCACACAGTTAACTGCTGCTAGTCCACTCGAGAATGCGAGAGCGTCCTGTGCCTGTTCTAGTTCGGCTATCTTTCTCTCTAGGTAGAATACTGTTGGATTGTCTTCACGTCCATACTTGAATGGAATAACGTGAGGTGCAGGTTTCTCTATATCAGGATGGTATCTGTAGACTGCTGAGAGGAATATAGGCTCGATAACGTTGTCAATTCCTGGGAAGGTGTGTCTCTCTCCTCCATGAATTAGCTTTGTGTCGAACTTCATTTAGTCCCCTATTCAGAAACTATTTTCATAATTTATGTAAAATGTCGTGCTTGCGAAGCTTTTCAGGTATTTGTGCACTGAATTAAATCTAGGTAAAACTTAATAGTTAACGGAGACAGTGCAGTCGGGATATCGCATGAACAAGAACGTTCTTAAGCTACTTGTAGCATGCATCGCACTAGCAGCAGTAGTTGCTACAGGAGTAGCATATGCACAGACTCCACTTACGCCAATACAGAAGGGACTTAGCAGAATAGGTGCTGGTCTCGCATTCGGACTAGCTGCAGCAGGTGCCGGTATCGGTGTAGGTCTGGCTGGTGCAGCAGCAATTGGTGCAATTATTGAGAGAAGAGACCTGTTCGCAATGTACCTACTATTCATCGCTCTAGCAGAGGCAATCGCAATCTACGGCTTCGCAATGGCATTCATCCTGATGTAAGAGTCAAAACGAGAAAAACATCCGGCTCCTCTTCTCTTCAATCCTCTTCTTCTCCTCAAAACATTCTGCCTGATTTGAGATCGGTTTTACATCATTAGTTGTTCACTTCCACAATAGCAATCATGAAGCAGGTCATCGTAGTCAGGAAAGATCTCAAGATGTCTTGTGGAAAAATTGCTGCACAGGTAGCTCATGGAAGTGTCACGGTCGTGCTAGAGATATTGAATAGTGGTAAACAAAAGTGGAGAGAGTGGCTACAGCAGTGGCTTCAGGAAGGACAGAAGAAGGTTGTTCTTAAAGTAAACTCACTTGATGAACTCCTGCAACTTTATGAGAAGGCTAGGAGTCTAGATCTTCCTGCGGTCATAATAAGAGATGCTGGCTTGACAGAACTGCCGCCTGGCACTGTGACAGTACTAGCAATTGGTCCTGGGCCCGATGAGCTGATTGATAAAGTGACAGGTCATCTGAAACTTTTGTGAGAAAATGTTCGTTATCTGGCTGACAGGGATTCCAGCAAGTGGGAAATCTACAATAGCGAGAAAACTTGCCGACAGACTGAGAGGACTGGGTCTAAAGGTTGAGGTACTTGAAAGTGATGAGGTTAGGAAAGTACTAACGCCACGACCAACATATACGGAGGAGGAGCGTGATTGGTTCTACGGTACTGTTCTTGTATGGTTAGCAAAGTTACTGTACAGGAATGGTATATGTGTGATAATTGACGCGACAGCTCATAAGAGAGCTTACCGAGAAAAAGCTAGGCAAGAGTTTGGCAATGACTTTGTCGAGGTTTACGTAAAGTGCAGTATCGAAACTGCAATGAAACGTGACCCTAAGGGTCTGTACAAGGCTGCACTTGAGGGAAAAATAAAGACACTTCCTGGTCTACAGGTACCATACGAGGAGTCTCCAAATCCTGACGTTGTTGTTGATACGGAAAAAATGACCCCAGAAGAATGTGTAGAAACTATACTATCTAAACTTAGGGAAAGGGGACTACTTCCACAAATTTCAGTATCTTAAGAAAACTGTCGTTAACTCAACTCCAAGATCATTTAACAAATCTAAACATCTCTTTCTAACCGAATTAACATCGATTTCAACATTTCTAGTACTGTAGAGTAATAATACTCCTCTACACTTTTCTTCTTCCTCTTCTTTGACGTGTATATGTACGACACTTACTGCCTCTGCCATGTCCCTAGTATTTTCTGCAAACCATCTTGCTAGAACATCAATATCTCCTATTCTTAGTGCAAGCTCTCCTACATCACCATAGTATAGCATATAGACAAA
The DNA here is from genome assembly GCA_027068725.1 of Thermoproteales archaeon. Taxonomy (GTDB): domain Archaea; phylum Thermoproteota; class Thermoprotei; order Thermoproteales; family Thermocladiaceae; genus JAADER01. The sequence continues at coordinate 7,314 of JAMOMD010000215.1, forward strand.
TCTCGGAATGTCCATGAACGCGTACTTCTTAACATAATCAGGAAGTTCCCTCTCTATCTTCTCAAAATTATCGAGACATCCTATCTTTCTGAGAATTTCCCTTTTTGAATCAATTACTATCCTAATTATCTCATCTCTAACCTTCGGAATTTTTAGTGCCTCTATACCTGCTAGATGTTTTCTAATGAGTTTTATGACATCGTCAATATTAACAACATCTCCTTCTCCAAGCCCCCTACACTCTTCCTGAATTATGAGCTCATAGTTAGGACCTAGTCCAAATGGGTATATTCTACAGGCAAGAGGCTTTATCTCATGTATCGAACATAAATTGTTTAGAAGATAGATACAGGAACCATCACCTCTCCTGGGAAAGGTAAATATAAAGGGGACGCCGTACGATCTAGCAACGTCATCCTGAATAGCCACCAAGTGCGCAATTATGTCCTTTCTGCCGATCTCCCACCAGTTCACTATATCGTACGCCGTTATCTCAAGATTCAGAAGTCTTCTACAGCAGGAGCCACACATCTTGCACTTAAAACGTATCACAGCATCGCGAGGCACAATCTTCATTATGTTCGCCTGTATCAGGTACGATACAGATGTTTAAGTACGTAATCATACCTCTAGCTACTCGACTAACAGACAAACACAGGAACGTATTGAGAAAGCTAGAGGAAACTTACAGAGAACATTTCCATCCTCCAATCTCATCTTTACACGAACTCGACCACGATCTTGTTGAGAACAGTAACCTAATGATATTTCTCTTCTTAACAGGAGGCACAAGCAGAACAGCAGTACAGATTGACCTAATGTACAAATGTCCAAAGATACTGCTCGCGCATAGAGAGGACAATAGTTTACCTTCTGCACTTGGCTTTATTGAAAGAAAAATAGCACAGACCCGCTATCTACTTCAGATAATAGACCTTGACAGAATTTGTGAAGAAATTGATAGATTTGTTAAGGCAGTACAAGCAGCATATGAGACATATAATTCTAGAATTGTAGTTCTATTCGAGAGAAAGCTCAGAGACGAATGGTATAACATACTCGCTAAGACGAATGTGAAGATAATACCTGTACCAGAGGTAAGTTATCGTAAGGATAGTTACGAAAGTTTCATTAATTCTCTACATGCTGAAATAAAAGAAATTATGGAGAAGTATAGAGCAGATGGCGTAACACTGGACTGTTTTAGACTACTTAAGGAAGTTGGCTATACTCCTTGTCTAGCATTTTCGAAACTTCTATCTGATGGAATTCCGGTTGCTTGTGAGTGTGATGTAGTGTCTCTTCTAGGATTTATTCTACTTAGGAAGATTTCGATTGATTTCGTTAAATGTTCAATGATGGTTAACCTGTGCGAGCTTAGTAATAGTATGGCTCTATTTGCTCATTGTACAGTACCAGTAACAATGTGTGAAAAATATGAGCTTGTTCCTCATTTTGAGACAGGACTAAACTATGCTGTGAAGGGAATTGTTAGAAAGGATAGGTGCACGGTATTTAGAATAAGTAATGATTTTACTAGGATGTTTATCAGAGAAGGATCTATTATAGAGACCTCCGACACAATTAGAGGAGATCTGTGTATGACAAGGCTTAGAGTAAAATTTGATAGTGATGTTAATACGAATCTAGTACTAGGTAATCATCATATAATCACGCTCGGAGAGGTAGGGCATTTATTAAGAGTTGCAGCTTGGTACTTAGGTCTTGAAGTTGTATGATGAGGGAGCCCAA
>JAMOMD010000216.1 GCA_027068725.1 Thermoproteales archaeon
TTACTTGCGTATGGCATTATTGGTAGTGTTGGTGCTGTCCTGTCATTTCTGCCACTGATCTTTCTAGTCTCCATTATTCTTGCTGTGATTGAGGATTCTGGACTTGGTGCTAGAATGGCTGTTGCATTACATACGCTATTCTCCAAGATTGGACTTTCAGGAAGAGCTGTCTACCCTACGCTAGTAGCATTTGGATGTAATGTACCTGCAGTACTTGCAACACGTATTGCAATAACACAGGAAGAGAGAACACCGCTGGCTCTCGCAGTCACATTTATTCCATGTCAAGCAAGGCTCGTCGTCCTGATGTTCATAGCAGGTGCACTGGCACCACCTGACCCAGTCAGCAAGACCATGGTTGTTGTTGGGACACTACTCACAACAATGATAATCTACTGCCTCACTGCGCGTCTAGTGTCTAGGTTAGTTACGAAGACTGAGTCTAGTGAGCTTGTTCTAGAGATTCCTCCTCTTCACTCACCTAACCTTCGTGTAGTATGGTGGATATCGTGGGATATTGTTAAGCACTTCCTGATCAGGGCAGGAACAATAATCCTCGCATCAAGTATTGCTCTCTGGGCACTTCTACACTATGGCCCTGCTGGATACGTGACAAGTGTAGAAGAGAGCTTTGCAGCAGCTCTAGGTCACGCAGTTGCACCATTGGTAACTGCCGTGCTTGGTATATCGAGGATAATTGCTTGGAAAGTTGGTCTAGCCCTACTCTACGGTCTCGTTGCTAAAGAGAACATTGTTGCAACACTAGTCTCGACCGGTCTTGGACTTGAGCGACTTACACTTGGTCAAGCCATGGCTTTTGCAATATTGACACTGACTTACGTTCCCTGTCTTCCAACAATGGTTACCTTATTCAAAGAGTTGAGAAACGCAAAGCTTGTATTAAGTCACGTTGTGTACATGTGTGTAATAGGCACTGTAGCTGCAGCTATTGCTCGCGTAATTTTACAGATGATGTAAGTGGCGTGCTCCTGAGATATGATGAGTCAACCCCGTACTGACCTTAACCAATAATCTTCCTGTAGATCTCCTCTAAGTCCATCTTCTTTACGACTGATCTCCACCAGTCGACAAGCTTGATATCGTCCTTCGAGTATCTTGGAATAACATGAACGTGTAAGTGCATTATTTCCTGATTCGCCTCTCTTCCCGCATTATGAATTATATTCACGCCCTTTGCTCCAAGCTTCTCCATTAGAAGCTTCGCAACTTTCTGCACTGCTATAAACACGTGACTAATGGTCTCAGGATCTGCATCTAGGATGTTCTCTACGTGCTTCTTAGGAACGACCAGTGTGTGTCCTGGATTTATCGGATTTATGTCTAGGAAAGCAACAACGTGCTCATCCTCGTATATTTTGTAGGATTTGATTTCACCTCTTATGATCTTGCAGAATATGCACTCCATGACGAGAGTCTCCGATAGTTACACTATTTTCAGCTTCACGTCCTGATCATGGACTCAGATGTCTCTTCGTAGACAACATTTTTACACTATAGTACACTAGTGATGACTAGCATGCCATACGCCAAGAGGATAATACCGTGCCTAGACGTTGACAAGAACGTCGTTGTCAAAGGTGTCAAGTTTCAGAACTTGAGAATAGTTGGCGATCCTGTAGAGCTAGCCTCAAGATACGAGGAAGAGGGAGCTGACGAGCTCGTCATTCTTGACGTTACTGCAAGTGTTGAAGATAGGAAGACATTCATCGAGACTGTGCGTGCAGTATGCTCAGTAGTCACAATTCCTGTCACTGTTGGTGGAGGCATAAAGACGCTCGAGGATGCTTCAAGACTCTTCAATGCAGGTGCTGACAAGGTTAGCATAAAC
>JAMOMD010000217.1 GCA_027068725.1 Thermoproteales archaeon
AAAAGCCCCCAAATAAACCCACACAAAAATCTACAAAAGAATCGAAAGCTTAGTTGTTTATATGTTTCAGCCGTGTTATGTTCATCTCAAAAATCTACAAAAGAATCGAAAGATGACAATGTGCATGATCCAGGTGCTAAACACTTCCTGAAAACGCAAAAATCTACAAAAGAATCGAAAGGAGACTTAGCTCCCACGTCCTGATTATTGACGTTAGTCGTCAAAAATTTACAAAAGAATCGAAAGATTATTTGCCTAGCCGTGGGCAATGCAATCTTCTTCTCGTTATCAAAAATCTACAAAAGAATCGAAAGTCGCCACACGTTCAATAAACTCGACAGGGCCAAACTCTACCCTGAAAAATCTACAAAAGAATCGAAAGGTCGTCTTTCCAAGTGTGAACTCGATCTTCAGAGCGTCCTTAGAAAAATCTACAAGAGAATCGAAAATCTTTTATCGCGAACTTCCTATCGACATCAAATGTGGCAATGAAAAATCTACAGAAGAATTGCATGTAGTGAATTATCGTTCTGATATGTGTTCAGTAATAGTGAGATTTGAATGAGATGAAGAATGGAATGGTGAGTGAATTCTCTTTTTGTAAACAGAGGTTTTTGGTGCGGCCGCCGGGATTTGAACCCGGGTTCAGCGGCTCGGGAGGCCGCCATCCTAGACCAGGCTAGACTACGGCCGCGATAGTTCGTTTTGTTGGTTTTGTGGTGGATTATTAAATCGTTCTCGTTGTGGTGTTGGTTGTGTTTTAATTCTCGTGTCGTGTGTGTAGTCGTTGTCTGTGGGTAGGTTTGTTGTTGGTGTGGATGTTGGTGGGACGTTTACTGATGGTGTAGTGCTTGATGTTGAGAGTGGGAGGTTCTGGAGGGTTAAAGTGTTGACGTGTGTTGAGGATCCGAGTGTTGGTGTTGTTGAGTGTGTTAGAGAGCTTCTAGCTCAGTGTGGTGCTTCTCCTATTGATGTCCTGTATGTTGCTCATGCGACGACTATAGGTTCTAATTTGCTTCTTGGGCAGTGTAAGCTTGAGATTCCTCGTGTTCTTGTGGTTACTACACGTGGTTTTCGTGATGTTATTCGTATCGGTAGACAGGCAAGACCTGAGCTGTACAGTCTATGCTTCAGGAAGCCTAGACTTCCAGTAGATGATAACTGTATTGTAGAGGTTAGGGAGAGGACTCTAGCTGATGGGAAGGTGCTTGAGGAGCCGAGTGAGGAGGATCTAGCGAAGATTATTGAGACTGTGAGAAAGATTGAGCCATCCAGTATTGCAGTATGTTTTCTAAATTCTTATGTTAATCCTAGCAATGAGCTCAAGGTTAAGCAATACCTTCAGGAGAGGGTCAAGGTACCTGTAGTTGCGAGTAGTGAAGTTGTGAAGATATGTAAAGAGTATGAGCGCTTCTGCACAGCCATTGTCAATGCTATACTGATTCCTGTCCTGTCAAGATACTTGTCAAGACTACGAGAAGGCTTGAGAAGCATGGGCCTGATCTCAGACGTGTTCTTAGTCGCATCCTATGGTGGACTCGTCGATATTGATCGTGCTATTTCTCTTCCTGTACAGATCATAGAGTCAGGACCAGCTGCAGGAGCAGTAGCATGTGCCGAGGTTGCGTCTGTCATGGGAGAGTCCAAGGTCTTGGGATTTGACATGGGTGGAACAACTGCAAAATTTGCAACAATCATAGGCGGCTCGCCTATCCTGACGGAGGAGTACGAGGTCGGAGGCAGGGTGCACATGGGGAGGAGAATCAAGGGAACAGGAATACCGATCGCAGTTCCCATGATTGACCTAGTTGAGATAAGTGCAGGAGGCGGCACAATTATAAGCGTAGA
>JAMOMD010000218.1 GCA_027068725.1 Thermoproteales archaeon
GGTTAATAGGGGGCTGAGGGGGGTTGTTTGGGTTAGTTATTTCTGTGGTCTCGCATTTGGGTGTTGGAGGAGGATGGTCAGGATTGTGATACTGTATCTGCGTCAGGATGATCCGAAGAAGAATACTGCGCTGAGGCTTGGGAAGTTTGGGTTAGCTGAGATTGTGACTGATCCTAGGGATGTTCCTAGGGGTTTGCTTATTCTTGATCCGTTTGCTGAGGCTGCGGTAAGTCCTGAGGATAGGAGTGTTGTTGAGCAGCGTGGTATTCTTGCTGTTGACTGTTCTTGGGCTAGGTCCTTACCGACCTTTAGGAGGGTAAGGAGGTTTCTGCGTGGAGTAAGGAGGCGCTTACCGTTCCTGGTGTCGGCTAATCCGAGTCACTATGGTAAGCCGTACATGCTTACCACGGCTGAGGCTATTGCTGCGACGCTCTACATAACGGGATTCAAGGATCTTGCAGAGCAGGTTCTCTCAGTGTTTAAGTGGGGTCCAGAGTTCCTGAGGATTAATAAGGAGAGGCTGGAGGCCTATGCGGAGGGCAATCTTGAGCTGGAGAAGTCGTACTTCAACTACTCTAAGGACGAGGTCATTAAGCTACTTGAGGAGTTTCATGATGTGACTGACGATTCCTAGATTTCGACCTTCTCTAGCTGTCTCAGGACGTAGTTCCTTATCTCATCTTCGCTTGGCAGATCCTGAACAAGTTTCCCATCCTCAACATACTTCTTCAAGAGTGGCTCAGGTTCTGACCCATCTTCACACTTTATGCATGGCTTGGCGTTCCATGGAACGATCTCGTCCTTCATGCTGCACCAGCATCTGTACACTTGCTTGAAGCCAGGAAGCTTGCCTCGCTTAGTTATTGGTACCCATCGCTCAAGCTTGGGGTCATATACCTCCACGATGTCCATGCTAATGTCGACGCTTGGTGGAAAGGCTATTGATGTGCCTATGCCGAAGGCATCTACGAGATCTCTCAGTTCCTGTACCTCCTTCTCGTCTATTCCTCCACTCACGACTATCTTCACGTTCTCCTTACCGAGGAGTTTCAGTGTCCACCTTATCTCCTTCAGGATCTTCTTCATGTTTCCTCTCCTGCTTCCTGGAGTGTCAAGTCTTATGCCGCTGAGCTTGTCTCCAAGTATCCTGATTGCTAGGAGAGTCTCCTCACGCTCGTCGTAGAACGTGTCTACTAGCACTATCCTCGGCACGTTCTCTGGCATTGCCTTGTCAAACCATGCCCATGCAAGCGTGTGATCGCCAGCTACTTGTCTGAAGATTATCATGAGGGCATGAGGCATCGTGCCTATGGGCTCCTTGCCGAGGAGTCTTGCACCAACGACATTTGCCACGGCATCACATCCGCCAATGTAGGCTGCACGGTCAACCATTGGCTGAATTACTGGGTGGACTGCACGTGCTCCAAAGAACAGGATCTTTCTATCTCCTGCAAGTTTCTTCAGTCGCGCAGCCTTGGTAGCAATAGACGAGTAGTGTCTCAGTATTCCAAGTATCGCAGTCTCATATACTGCAAAGTCCACGTACCTGCCCTCGATCACCATGAGTGGCTCATCCTCGTAGAATATTGTACCCTCAGGAAGAGCATAGACCGTGACCTTGAGCCCAGCCCTCGTTATGAGATTAATAACTTCCTTCAATCCAGCAAACACAGCCCACTTGTAGCCCCTCGGCAATGACGTTACATGAAACTCTGCACGTACAACAACATTATCAAGCCCAGCCTTACGCAGAGTCTCGACAGTCCTCCTGAAGTAGATATCCGTAACCTCTCCACTCAGCACCTCCTCCACAGTCGCAACATGAAACACCCTATCATTCGTCATAGAGCAGTATCATCTAAATGACAAAGACACTAAAATAAGCAATACACAAGCCAACAAGAGAAACACTTAAAAACCCCCACACAGCACGCCTACACGACAGAAAGGGCCGGTAGTCTAGCCTGGAAGGATGCCCGCCTTGCGATCCCCGCCCGCCGCCGCCTAACCCTTCTCTAATTTCCTATTACCCATGTTAGACATAACATACATCGAGGAACTGTACAAAGACGCACTCAACAATCCTGACAAGTACAGGTCCTGGATAGACATACATTATGGAGGAGAACTCTCTACACCATACCGTGCCGGTCTAGTTCTAACTGATGGTTGGACTTCTAACTTAAAGGGAAAAGTCATAACATTCAAAACAACAACTGTCGAAACTCTATACGTAATACTGAATGCTTTCAGTATTAAATCGTTAAGATTAACCAGAATAATAAAAACGAAAACAAAAGGAATACGCTGCGAATTCCTAGTGAAGGTCGTAGACGAAGAGTGCTCAACACTTGTTAAATCTCTATTAAACAACTGTCAGATAGTATTGAGAGAACTATCTAAAGAAGATCTCGTTGACCTCCTAGCGGGCATATTCGACGGGGACGGTATTGCAACAAGAAAGTACATAGCAATCTCTGTAAAACCTGAAGTATCTAGAAAAGGAAGAATTGTGTACGAGATTACTACCTACATATTAGACAACTTCTCAGTTCATTATCATAAATCATATGAAAGAGTCTATATATCTGTCAAAGACTTAAGAGCAAAGATGCCCACTCTCTACGATAAAGTACATCATCCACGACGAAAGACTATGCTCGCATGGCACCTATTCAGGATATCTGCATAAGGCCGCGAACTAGGAGAGAATGGTTTATAAAGGGTGGCTGTACTGCTCTACACAGCGGCGGCGGGCGGGGACGAGTAAGCGGGTGGTCCCGGGTTCAAATCCCGGCCGGTCCACCATTCCTCGTTGATCCTTCTTAGAATTTCCTTACAGTGACCAAGTTTGGAGGTGTTTGGGGAGTTTTTGTTTTGAAAGAGAGTTCAGTCCTTCCCATCGTCATCATTTTTTCTCAGTGTGGGTCTGCTTCATCACTTTGGGTTTATTTTTCTGGGGGTTGTTCTTATTCGCGATGTCTCATTATTTTTCGGAGAGGCCGTACTACTCTAAGTTGAGGGTTAGGAAGATTCAGGTTACGATACGTGGTCGTGTTTTTGAGTTTGTTACTGCTCCTGGCGTGTTTTCGCCTAAGTATGTTGATGCTGGTACGTTGTTGCTTGCTGAGAGTATGGTGTTGAGGGATGGTGTTACTGTGCTTGATCTTGGGTGTGGGTATGGTGTTCTTGGTATTGTATATGCTAAGCTGTGTCCTGGCTCTACTGTGTACATGGTTGATGTTAATGAGCAGTCGCTTCATTTAGCTAAGCTGAATGCTAAGATAAACAATGTTAAGAATGTTAAAATAAAGAAGAGTGACCTTTACTCAAATATTGATGATTTAATGTTTGATGTTGTTATATGTAATCCTCCTGTCTCTGCAGGTCTAGACTTGAACTATAGGCTAATTGAAGAGACTTGGAGACATCTCAAGGATGGTGGAATATTTCAGGTAGTGTATCCACTGAAGATGTCTGATAGATTTGAGGAGAAGCTTAGACAGCACTTCAGGAAAGTGGAGACACTTGCAAGAACAGGAACACATAGAGTACTACTAGCCGAGAAGTAGCTTAGCTTAGTCTAGAATACTCGCCTCATTCTTAAGCCCACGTCTTCAGGATAAGTCGTGACTACGGGCTCTCTGTGTAGTAGCTCTATGAAGCCAATATCATTCACGTAGTACTTAGATGGCTCTTTTCTACAGACAATGTGCACCATCACGCGACTATACTTAACATACTTCTCGTGACATGTTGATAATATTGCAAAATTCATAGAATGCTGAGAAAATTCTCTTCTAAGAATCTGACATACCCTAGCTATTGCATGAGCCATGTCCCTAATATCACTATCTGATAATTCTAGAAGATTTCCATGCTGCTCAGATATTATTAATGTATGAAAGTTCGATACAGGTGCAAAGTACGTAATCACGTGAACATGACCTACTCTCGTGACATATCTCTCAGATTGAATCTCTGTTAGAATATAATCATCATATATCTTAGCTAGCCACTTATCATAGTATCTTTTTGCTCTTGCGATCATTGCTGCGTGTAATGGAGTTGGTTTTATACTAGTGAATATTTGTGCATGTGGGTGAATTATTGAGGAGCCGGCAGGAAAGAACAAGTTCATATTTATGTAATGGAACCTGTGCCTAGGCTTGAGACGAGTCACATCTCTAAAGTAGTCTATGCATACGTGTAGTAGATCTTGGACGAGTTCCTGATCTATCTCATCGAGATCTCGAACATGCGTGTCTGGGTCAAGTATGGCGAGCGCATGGGTTTCTCCAAAGGGGAATAAGTTTGGCATAAGTACAACTTTACCATAGCAGTACCTCTCACGAGGCATCTTTGAGAACTTTGGAGTCTTTTCCTCGAAGTTTGTTCTACAGAAAACACAG
>JAMOMD010000219.1 GCA_027068725.1 Thermoproteales archaeon
CAATAGTCTTCTTAACCTCCTCTTCAGGAACTTGACGTTCACGACGAGCACGCTCGACATTTATTCTACACCACCAGCCAGTGAGTGGGTCCTTCCTGATCTCTATGGTGTACTCTCTCTCGGAGAAGCCTTGGCGAGGATCGAGTAGTACAGCCTTCTCAATAATCTTGACGAGTCTTATGCCACGCACTCCTCTACGCACATGCAGTATCATGGTGTAGAGATTGCTTGAGATAGACAAATTTCCCATTACTGAATTATGCACACTGTGCAGAGACTATGCACACGCTGTAGAAAGAGACCAGCAGCCTATCTCAGAGCATCTTCAGGAGAGGCGCTCTGCAGACAGTGCTTCATAAAGAGCATAGAAGACAAGGTACTACGCACAATACGTGACTACGAGCTTGTGAGATCAGGAGATAACATTGGACTAGCCGTTAGTGGTGGAAAGGATAGTCTAGTACTACTTCACATTATTTCAAAATTCATAAGAAAGAAAATATTGAGAGACGTTAAGGTACAGGTGTTCACTATTGACGAAGAGCTCGAATATAGTAAACATAAGTTAGAGAGACAGTCAGTAATAAGGAAAATGTGCGAAGAAGCTGGGCTAAGCTATAATGTGTATAAGATAAGTGAACTACTTGGAATATCTGTTGAAGAGGTCTATAATAGAATTAGGCAACAGGGAGAGAACATACACATGTGCACTATATGTGGTGTTCTTCGTAGAAAAGCAATGAATGAACTAGCGAAGAGACTTAACTTGACTAAGATAATGACTGCACATAACTTAGATGATGAGGCACAGACTGTTCTATTGAACGTGTTTTCTAACGATTTGAAGAGGTTCAAGTGGTTTGGTGTTGAGACTGGTGAAGATGTTGAGAGTTTTGTTCCAAGAGTTAAGCCAATGAGATTTATTAGAGAAGAAGAAATTGCTCTCTACGCATATTTTACAGGTATACCTATGCTGGAAAGAGAGTGTCCTTATGTTAGAGAGAATCCTAGGTACTTCCTGAAATTCCTACTCGCAGAGCTAGAGAGGAAGAATCCTAACATAAAGTACATGATTGTCTCATTTGGAGATTCGTTATCGAGATTACTTCAGGAGACTGAATATTTTAGAAGAAAAGTTAGTCTAAGAAGGTGCAGGATCTGTGGTTCTCCAACTACGAGCGAGATCTGTCGTGCATGTGATCTTGTGATGAAGGCTGGACTACTGGATAAGTATGTTCTCGCGAACACGTCAGGAGAGAGGTAGGAACCTCATTGATAGGTAGAACCTGTGCTCATCCTTGATTTGCTTACTTATGTTGAACATGTACTTGCTTCTGTAGAGCTCCTCGAGTAAGCCACGTATGTACTCTGTGACGAGGTCAACGTCTACGCAGTCTGAGAGTTCTGAGCATACCATGTTATTGTCACAGAGTTCGAGTCTCTCAATTCTGCAGAATCCTCTTAGCTGCACTATCTTCAGGATCTCGAGTAGATCCTCTATCATTGGGTCGGAGACGTAGAACATCTTCCTGATGTATCTAGCGTCATGTACGCCCATTGCGTACATGACCTTCATTAGCATGTTTATCTCAGTCCTCTCCAGTGCCTGAAGAATGTCCTTGTCTAGTATGACGACGCTCTTTCCTCGAAATGTCGGTCTTATATGTCTAGCAAGTACAATTGGGCCACTTCTCATGTACCTGTACTCGACACCTCTAACAAATGAGAAGCTCCTAATCTTGTTCAGTACCTCGTCTAGTGGAGTCATGCAGCGTGCAAGGTCTACTATGAAGTGGAATGAGCCTTCCCTGACGTTTATGCTTACGTTCACTATGTTTATTCCATGGTCTGCAAACACGTTTGCTATAACTGCCAGAAGGCCTGGTCTGTCCTCGGTAATGTAGACGCAGATCTCGCATAATGTGAAGGGCGCGTCTGACCTGTATGCAAGAAATAGCTCATTGTTGACTATTCCACAGCGCTGATCCTCCTGACCGTGTGCTGCCACGCGAGACCGTGAATATTGGGCTGTTTAAAAGTTTCTTAAGGCACAATATGCAAAATGTCGACAAGGGTAATAAGACCATTCGATCCGTGGAGAAGTGATCTCTGTACCTGTCCACCAAAGTACACTCTGAACCCCTATACAGGCTGTAGTCACATGTGCCTATACTGTTACGCAACTGCGTACATTGGCAGGAGACCAAGTACACCAAAGAGAGATCTGATATCGTCCGTCAGGAAGGATCTCAGACACATAGACAGGACAAGACCAATCAACATGTCAACCTCAAGTGACCCCTATCCACCTGAAGAACAGGAACTCAAGCTCACGCGAGAAGTACTGAAGATTCTTGTAGCTCATGGATGTAGAATTCTCATAACGACAAAGAGCAACATAGTAACTAGAGACATCGACATCCTGATGAGAGGAAACGTTGCTGTCATGATAACAATAACAACGCTTGACGACAATTTGGCAAAGATCATAGAGCCTAACGCACCCTCGCCAAGTCAGAGAATAGAAGCTGTGCAGAAGCTTGCAAGTGAAGGCATTCCTGTTGGTGTACGCATAGACCCTGTCATACCTTACGTAAACGATGATGAGAGAATGCTTAGACAACTCGTTAATGAAGTTGTGAATGCAGGAGCTAGACATATAGTGACATCAAGCTACAAGGCTCGTCCAGATAATTTTCGTAGACTAATCACAGCATTTCCCGAGCTTGAGAACAAGCTCAGGAAGATATACTACGAGGAAGGTGAGCTAGTGCATGGGTACAGATACCTAAGACCAGACTTGCGGAAGAATCTTCTGAGACCAGTCGTAGACGAGGCTAAGCGTCTAGGCGTAACTTATGCTACCTGTAGAGAAGGTCTTCCAGAATTTAGAAATGCACCATCCTGCGATGGTTCTCATCTTATACCAAGCAGAGTCATTGCTAGAGTCTTAGACTTATTCTGAATGTGTGAGTCTTAGGCTTAGACCAGTCTATTCTCCTGAACTTCTTACCAAACTTCGTGGACAAGTACTCGCAGGCCGATAGTGCAGCAATTGCTCCTTGACCAGCAGCAATTATGGCCTGCTTATATGGTACAGCAGTGACATCACCAGCCGCGAATAGTCCCTCACAGGAAGTTCTGCATAGTGTATCAACAATAATTTCACCACGCTCATTTAATTGAACAAGATCTCTAACAAAATCTATGCTGACCCTGTACCCAAGTTCAATAAAAACTCCATCAACCTCAACCTCTCTAGTACTCCCATCAGGAGCACGCAGCACAACTCTCCTTACTCTATCATCACCATCAATTTTCAATAGATCAAACCCTCTAAGTATCTCTAACTTATCGTCTTTCCTATCTATAGAAACTCCCTTAGGTATCCAATAAACTTTTGAACAATGTGCTAGAAGTGTATCAAGACTCATCTCAAGATGAGGAACATTACCACTAACATACAGGACACGTTTACCCCGAAATAGTGCAGCATCACATATGACGCAATAACTTACACCACGTCCAAGAAACTTCTCCTCGCCCTCAACACCAATTGTGAGTGGCACCTTACCAGACGCAACTATCACGGCAAGAGACCTTACCTCACGTCCCTTACTCGTCAATATTCTAAATACGTCACCTTCCTTACTGACCTTCCTTACCTCATCCATCACTATCTCAACACCGAGCTCTCTAACTTGAGACTCTACTCTTCGAATAATCTCAAACCCACTCGTTGGGCCAGTCCCCGGGTAATTCTCTATGTACGTGACACGTGCAAGCTGACCACCAATATCTTTCGATATTGCTAGTACTCTAGCTCCCTGACGAGCAGCATAGAGACACGCGGTCAGACCAGCAATTCCTAGGCCAATCACGCATATGTCATAAATTTCGCTAGAGGACACAAGTAACTACGTTAACATGATTATTAACAAATCCGGTAGAAGACCCATACTGCTAGTACTGAGAGCCGAGACCAAGAGAAGCAAGTCGCCTCCTTCCGAGATTTTGGAAAAGTTTAATGTTATTGAGCTAAGAATCCTGAAGCCTCTGCCTGTGATTGAGGAAATTGAGAAGGCACGAGTATGTGAAGAATGTGATGTTGCAATATTCATGAGTAGCATTGCTGTTGATATAGCCTATCGTTATGGTGTAATACCCAAGGCTAGACATGTACTAGCAGTAGGTCCTGACACAGCATTGAGCATTAGGACCTTGCTAGGCATTAATAATGTCAAGATTCCGAGAAACTACACATCTCTAGGCATTGTTGAGCTTGTGAGAGAACTAAGTAAAGAATGTGATAGCATACGTGTCGTAAATGTCTACAGGTCTGCACATGGTAGCTCGACAATATTTACAGAACTTGGCAAGTCTCTTAAAATACGGGAGTTTCGGATCTACAAGCTTCTTCCTGACGAGGAGTACCTTGGCATTGCTAGTAGCATCCTGGACAGGACTGCAATTATAGTGTTCATGTCATCACTCATAGTTCAAACATTTGTCAAACATGTCGGTGTTGAGAAGATTAGAGACAAGACGATAATTGTCCCAGGTCCAGAGTGTGCTAATGCATGTCATGGTCTAGGTCT
>JAMOMD010000220.1 GCA_027068725.1 Thermoproteales archaeon
ATTTCAACAGTCTCTCCTAAATGGTCACCGTGGTCATGTGTGACTAGTATGAAATCGACTTTTTTCAAGTCTTCTAACGTTACTGGTGATTTTGGATTTGTTATCCATGGATCTATCAGAATCACGTTGTCGTATATTGTTAGTTCAAATGCTGCATGTCCAAGCCATCTGAGCTTTCCCTTTGGCATTGTCGTGTGCCATGGCTACTGTTCAGCTATAAAGTATTAAGTTAGGCCTGCTCATTAGCTAAGTGCAGTAAGTTTCGCACTGTTAATATTTAAAAGAAAAATGTTCTTCGAGAACTTGAGAAGACCATGACAACACTCTTCGAGAAGCTTCCACCCGGTAAGAACCCACCAGAGGACATCTACGTAATCGTCGAGATACCAGCCTTCTCAAACATCAAGTACGAGCTTGACGAGGACACTGGCGCAATAATGGTTGACAGAGTGCTCTACACGGCAATGTTCTACCCATTCAACTACGGAACAGTTCCACAGACACTCATGCCAGACGGTGACCCAGCAGACGTCCTCGTAATCAGCAACTACTCACTAGTTCCAGGAAGCGTGATCAGGGTTAGACCAATAGGAGTCCTAGAGATGGAGGATGAGGAGGGAGTAGACCACAAGATCATTGCAGTACCAGTCGAGAAGATCGACCCAACATACGCAAACATCAAGGACATCAAGGATGTGCCTGAGGCAATCCTAAACAAGATCAAGCACTTCTTCGAGCACTACAAGGAGCTAGAGCCAGGAAAGTGGACAAAGGTAAGAGGATTCAAGGGAGCTGACGAAGCAAAGAAGATGATAATGGACGCAATTGAGAGATACAAGAAGGAGGGAGGAAAGAAGGAGTAAGGAACCAAATAAATTAAAAAATAAAAGGAATCCTAACCTAACAATTCTTCAACAATTTTCTCAAATATTTTCCTAACATCCCTAACTTTATCTACAACAGTTTCTCCACGTGCATAGTACTCAGCAATTTCTCTAGAGTAAGGTATCTCAAATACAGTGTACCTGCTACATAGTTTTCTTATTTCTTCAACACCTTCAGGACTTAGATTAGCCTTATTAACAACAATTACAACTTTCCTATTACCGAACTTCTCCTCTATTAGTTGTAGTATCTTTTTAAGATCAGCAATACCTAAACGTGTGGGCTCTGTGACGATAATGTATTTTTCACTATTTCTAAGGACTGAGAATACTCCAGCACCTGTGCCTGGTGGTGAATCTATTATGACGTTATCATACTTTGAAAATAGTTCTCTATGTCCTTCCAGAAGTTTTGACATTATTACATAACTTCTTCTCTCTCCAGGTTTAAGCTCACCAATTATTAAATCTATATTGTAGTCTTTCGTTGTCTTGCCGTACTTTATGTATCCTTCAATTACTGTATCTTCCTTAATAGCCTCTTTCTCACATACTAGCTTACATACACTACAGCCTGCACATAGACTATCAATATGTATCAACCTCTGTCCTGGAATAAGAACTAGTGCATGTTCAGGACACGCTTCTACGCATTTTCCACATAGATCACATTTTTCCTGCAGTATCAGCGGTCTGAATCTTGTGACTTCTTCTATTTTCTCTATTTTTGGGTCTAGGCCTCTTATGCTTGGAAGTACGCAAGGATTATCAACATCTGCATCTACAAGCAGTGTCTTTCCTCTTTCTGATAGTAAGACTGCTATGTTAGTTGCTATTAGTGTCTTTCCTACACCGCCTTTACCTCCTGCTACTGCTATTATGTTAGTCATGTTTACACCTTAGCTAGTATTTGTTCAAATATCATCTGTATGTTCTTTGAGAATTCTGTAT
>JAMOMD010000221.1 GCA_027068725.1 Thermoproteales archaeon
CAATGTGTATGTGTTATTGCGGTTTGTATGGTAACTCTGTTCTTGATCTGTCTGTTATTAATTCCTGATGAAGAAGGGATGCAGGTTTAGTGTAGGGTCAGCGCTTTGGACCTTCTTCACCGTGTCTGCGGCTACCATTCTCATCATTTGTTGTTGCTGTGTGTTGTTCGAATTCTTCTTTTATTAGTCTTGTTAGGTCGTTTAGTATTTTGGCGATTTGTTGTGGGTCTTGTTTTGAGTATTCTTCGACTAGGCGTATGAGTGGTCTTAGTGCCTTGTTTGTTATTGCTCGTATTACGATGCCTACTTTTTCCTTGTCTTCTGGTCTTATTACTTTTTGTGTTATTGCTTTTTCAAGTTCTTTTGTTGCTATGTTGTTTACGAATTTTATATATTGTGAGAGCAAATTCTTGAGTGTTTTCTTTCTGAGTTCGCTTGTTATGTTTTCAAGTTCTTTCTCTATGAGTTCTTCTATTTTCTTTGCTTCTTCGAGTTTTTCCTTGTTGTATTTTTCTGCGAGTTTTGCAAGGTCTTCTAGCCATACTACTGCTGTGTCGACGTTTTCGTCTACGTTGTGTGGCATTCCTAGGTCTATTATGAGTGGTCTTCTACGTAGTTGTGATATATCTTCACCTCTGAGTAGGGGTTCTCTTACAGATACTGCAAATATTGCAACATCTACCTCCTGTAGGTATTTGATTAAATTTTCTTTTGTTAGTAGATCATACTTGTAGTTGTATCTTTCTGCTAGTTCTTTTGCCTTTTCTATTGTTCTGTTTAGAATAATGACGTGTCTTGCACCTGCATCATGCAGTTCTTTGGCAAGGGTTGACCCCATCTCTCCTGCGCCTATTATGAGTATTTTCAAATCATCAAGCGTCTGGTAGAGCTTCTTCAAGTATAGGACAGTTAGCGAGCCAAATCCTGTTACTCCTCTAGATATTCCTGTGCTTGTCCTGACATATTTTCCGAACCTTATTGCACGCTCAACAACTAGTCTAAGAACATCTCTGATATGTCGATTTCGAGTAGCATAATCGTACGCTGTCTCAAGCTGTCCGAGGACTTCACATTCTCCAAGTATTGCAGAGTCAAGTCCTGACGCTACCTTGAGTAGATGTCTGACGGCGTCCTCGCCAGTGAAATATCGAAAGTAGGTAAGGACGTTTCTCGCATTGCCGTACAGACGTTCGAGAACACGTTCAGGATTGACACCATCGTTTGTTAATAGGTAGAATTCAACTCTATGGCAGGTCTGGAATACGAATCTCTCTTCAGCAATTTCTGAGAGTTTTCTATATGCGTAGTCTAGGTCAAGGTATAGTCTTGAGAGATCGCGTGGATTAACCCATCGGTGAGTTGCTGCTATAAGTACAATACTGCTAAGAGAGTCGCAGGTCATTACTCGTGGACTAGTGATGTTCCTGTGTTTATAAGACAGATCACCTAGTTCTCAAAGTGTACTGTAGAGAAACAACACTACAACTTGGACAACTTGAGCTTCACTACAGAAAGTGTCTATCTGAGTCTCTTGGAGCACCTGAAGATCATATCAGGCTAAAGTATGGAAATGTCCAGTACACAGCCAATAGTGTACAGAAACTCGTGAAACTTCTCTCAAAACTTAGGGTAGGTAATGATCTTGCCGAGAAGCTCTTTGAAGAACTCTACAGGAAAGATCTATGTGTTAGATGTGGAATGTGTTGTACTTCAGGTGCACCACCAATAACACTAGACGATGCTAAGACACTATCAGAGATCGATATTGTTCTAGAGAAGATATCGGACTTGACAGGGCAGAAAATATGCAGAGGTTATCATGTTCGTCT
>JAMOMD010000222.1 GCA_027068725.1 Thermoproteales archaeon
TATTTATCGTTTCTCAACCAGTATATGAGGGTCAGACGGGGCGCAGATACATCACTTCTCAGCCACGCTCATGCATCATCAGCCCCACGGTAATCTACTCTTAGCATACCTATATGAGGCTAACAGAGCTAGAACATACATGACAAGTGATGCACATAGTGCGAATACTGCAATAGAGTACCCACGTAATAACATCATGATAGAGTACACAATTCCTATAGAAGTCGAGTACAGTACTATTATGAAAATTACTAAAAGTATTCTAAATGTAGTGTAACCTCTCAAAATATTGTAAATTACTTCTCCATCAAGCTGCTCAGCATCAGGTGCAGGAGGCGACTGACCAGACGTGGCTCCCTTTAGAACAAGCACAACGTAAATTGGTAGGAGAGGCACATCACACATGACGGCAATGAGTGGACATACTGCAAACACGAGCCACTGATATAGATGCAGAGCATAGTACAGCAAGAGACTAGGCCCTAGAAGAATTGCTGTGGTTACAAGTCCATTCTTCAAGAGCATCAGTAACGTTCTATTAATTATATCTCGCGTAGAGACGGGGTGAGAAGCTAACATGGTGACAACATATGCAATATGTACAGCAAGCCTCTTCATATCGATATCAAGCGCAGACACGTAAGCAAACATTAGCATATAGAATATGCTACCTAAAATCGCGAGCGGTAAAACATGATATAGATCTAAAATTGAGAGACCTGCGAGAATACATGCAAACACAAGCGCAATCAACAGAGCACGTGACAATCCTGCTACTCTATTAAACACAGTTGTAACAAGCTCCGATACGCTAGGCTGAGATAGTTCTAACTCCTTCTCAACTTTCTTAATACCTCTCACATGTTCTCTCAGATGAGCTTCCTTACCGGGCAACAAGATGCTCTCAACAATATCTACAACGTTTTCCTGAACTACACTAACAAATACTCTATACATTGCGTATATTGAAAATATTAGAAGTACACAGGCCACGCACATGCCAATCAGAGTATGGTAGAAGGGAACAGCTATGCTAGCTAGAATTCTTAGTATGCTAATTTTTGCATAAGGTTGTAAGAGATCTGCCAGTGTCGATACTATAACAACAAGTAGTAGAATTATCGAGAGGGATACGAACAGTCTCTCGTACATTATTTTGCGAATGCTTATAACAATCTGAGAAAATAGAAGAGCTACAATACTTAACATGCATGCGGGATAGTTTCCTGAGTAAGATGCTAAAAGTAGTATCACTCCAATAGGTATGATGCTGAGTATAAGTATCTCAATTATTTGAGACAGTAATAGGGATCTAATGATATTCTTATCGTTTTCATAATCGAATATTAGGAGGCTCAGATCTTCCATTCTGACTAAGCCCAGACCTTTTCTTAACAGTTTTCCAGTCTGAGATTCTCCTAACACTATCATAAGCATGAGCATTATGAAGTATGTTAACATGAGTAGATCGTAGTATAGTCTTGAGTAGAATAATTGCAGTTTTAAATTATGTTCAGATAGCACTGCTGAGTATATTCCAAGTAATGCAGCTAGACCGACGATTATGTTTATTCGATTCCTGTATAATAACACAAGCAGTCTTGCTTTAAGCAATTTTAGATCGAACATATTTACGATGCCTCTCGCAGTATTCTAACGAGAGCGTCCTCTAGTTTTGTGCTTCCTGTCTTTCTAACTATCTCCTCTGGAGTTGTTGTAAGTACTACTCTGCCATCGTACATTAATACTACTTTATCTGCAAGATCTTCAACATGTCCCATTATGTGACTGGACAGTAGTATTCCTTTACCTCTCTTTCTAATTTCTTTAAGAACCTCTTTTAACTCATATTGTGCGACAGGATCAAGATTGTTAAATGGCTCATCTAGCACAATTATATCAAAGTCAGGTAGTAGTGCCGAGACTATCGCAACTTTCTGTAATGTTCCACGAGAGAGCTCTGCCAGCTTCCTGTTGAGATAGTTCTTGAGCTCGAACCTCTCTACAAGTTCCTGTATCCTAACCTCAGCTACGTGCTTTGGAACTTTCCTAACCTCAGCCACAAGTCTGAGGTATGTTAGCACCTTGAGCTCTCCATACATTATTGGAGTATCAGGAACATACGTCAGGTATCTGAGAGCTTCACATCTTCTTGAGTGTACGTCTATGCCTCTTACCTTGACGTAGCCTCTGTCTGGTCTTAGAAGTCCGACAATTACTCGTATTGTCGTTGTCTTACCTGCACCATTAGGACCAACAAGTGCAACTATCTGTCCTTCCTGTACACTGAAGCTAATTCCTCTAAGAGAAAACTTGCCAAGATTCTTGCAAACGTTAATTACGTCCAGTACAGGTTCTTCCATTTTAACGTTATGTCGCTTGCATTATTGGATTATATACGTTAGCTTATGACACATCAGTGACAAGAGGGGTCATCACGTCTTCAGCAATCCTGACCATCATCACGTCCTACAGAACGAATACTCAATAACTGAAGCACTCTGAGGCTCGAGAAGTTTCTTTAAATGTTAGAAGTTGGTGGGCCCGCCGGGATTTGAACCCGGGACCACCCGGTTATGAGCCGGGCGCTCTACCTGGCTGAGCTACGGGCCCAATAGCTTCGAGAGCGAGATTTCTCAGACTCTTTTTAAACATTTCTCTCTGAGCGTAGCTTCAGCCAGCTCGTCAGGTAACTGATAATGAACGACTCTTCGCTTTCCATTAACAAGTCCAAGCACTAGGACAATGAACTTCTCTCGCAGCTCCATGCTCAAAATTCTGGAGTATGTCCTCAGCTTATTCTCTAGATCGCGCAGGTCTCTACAGTGAATAGTTGCAATTGCTTGAAGACCTGATGAGATTGCTAGCTCAAGCGCTCTGTAATGATCTTCGCGTCTCAGCTCTCCGATAACGAGGAGTCCACCTCCACGATACAGAACTCGCTCGATTTCCCCTAACCTACCATCAAGTGATCTATACTTCAGTGCAGGTAAGCCATCTAGAACGAGCTCATCTGTCTCATCAACATACACTAACCTACTCGGCCTTAACTCAAGTAGGATAGCATTCACCAGCGTTGTCTTACCTGAGCCAGGAGGTCCTCCAATAATTAGGCTGAAACCTTGCTTGAGTCCTCTCAGGATAATGTCAGCAAGCTCCTCAGTCAATGTCTCAAGCTCAATAAGTTCTCTAAGAGTGAATGGTCTCGCATGTGTTCTAACATGAACTAGCACATCCTCAACTCTAGGCCATACATCAATCGCTATTCTGAAAGTCTTGTACCCAACTCTGAGACAGTAAAGTCCTGAAGGAGAATCTGGGCCAAGATCAAGTCCTGATAGAAAAGCTAGACGAACAAATGCGTCAAGAGTCTTCCTGATGATCGTACGAGGAAGCTCAATAGTATCGGCAGTTCCTCCTCTGCGAAACACTTGTACCCATCTTGGAGATATGTACAGATCCTCAACATCTTCCTCAAGCATTAGGTTAGCAACCGGCTGCGCTATGCCTAGCGACTCGAGAACAGCACTGTAACACAGAGGTTCATCTAACACAAGACTCGAGATGAGGAACCTAGCCTCGCACAGCTTCTCTAGTGTTACAATTCCATCAGGACATGTTCGGGACAGGAGCTTAACAACACTCTCATGACCGTTCCTAACCTGTTCCATAATTTCCTCAAGCTCCTCGATACAGTCCAAGCTTGGGCTCTGTGCTCCTCCTCGAAAAAGTGTACAGGGAAACTTGCTACATTTCCCACATCTATGGAATAGTACCAGCAGTAAGCTAGCAGCAACTCGCCAGTAGAGATCAGTGTGCGACTTTGCCAGTCTCCTCAAGTAACTTCTGAATTTTTCTAACATGTTCCCTGAGCGTGAGTGGACTAACATTTACTATTGATGCAACGTCCAAAATAACGACCGGGATAGAGCAGTGCTTTGCAGCTAGTGCAACTATGGCTGCTGCTAACGTTCTCGGGTTCTTGCCAGCAATTTTCCTCTCAGGAAGCTTAGCTAGAATCTCCATCGAGGTCCTGAGTAGCCTCATCCTATCCTGATCAGATATGTTGCACTTAGCTAGAATATTGTTCAGGTAGACTCTCACTCTCTCCTTAGTAGAGTAGGAGAATCTTCCAAAGACGCTCGCTATAATGTTCATAACATCGCTAAGCTCGACTCTATGACCCATCTCCTGAAACATCTTCACAACATCCTTCGGAGATGTCGGAATGTTGTGCATGATCACCGTGTACAGAACAGCTGCCGCGGCAGCCTTGTAGTAAGTTAAGCCTTCACTACCTGTTCTTGTCCTGTACGTCTTCACTATCTTCCTGAACAGCTCGATCGCGATCTCTGTCTGACGCTCATCAAGTCCTAGCTTTCTCGCAAGTGCGTAGAGGCACGCTATGGCTCTTGTCTCAGCTCTGTTTCTAAGCCTAAGCTTCCTGTCGATCATCTCGAGCTTCTTGAGAAACGT
Organism: Thermoproteales archaeon; assembly: GCA_027068725.1. Lineage (GTDB taxonomy): Archaea > Thermoproteota > Thermoprotei > Thermoproteales > Thermocladiaceae > JAADER01. Next base: position 4,477 of record JAMOMD010000222.1, read on the forward strand.
CAATCTTCTTGCTCTGACAACGAGATCCTCGTGCTTAACGTCTACGTAATCTATGACGTGTCTCGTCTCTCTCAGCGGCTCGTTGCTCAGCATCGAGACTGAGGGCATGTAGACTACGTCCACGACTGTGGCACAGTTCGGACACACGTACTGTCCCGTGTTTGTATCTAGAATTACATCATGGCCACAGTAGGGACACTTCATCGAGCTATGACTCGTGTGACAGGACTATAAGCTCGGTATGTACTGCATTGCTGTGGTCTCCTGCTACTGAAAGTTTCGGCCTACCCCTGCACCCTCTTTATACCAACGTAGACTTTCTCCCCAATGTTGACTGGCTCAGTGTAGCCTTTGATCTCAAGTATGAGTCCGCCAAGCGATATCCTGACAAGCTTCTCAGCAACGTAATACACCTTTCCCCACATGTAGACTTCCCAGTTCTGTCTATAGTTCTCGTCCTTGTTGTTGTCTATCGACAGTCTAACTTTCATGTTCTTATCTATGGGAACCTTAACCACACCTTCAGGATACTCTAGGTACACCTCGTGACCTTTATCATCACGCATAATGAGCGCCTTGATCGTAGGATAATCAGGAAGTACGTAAGCATCGACAACTGTTAGCGTTTCATCAAACTTCATCCTGCATCTCGCCACATGTACAAAGTATATAAGCTTGACTTTGCTTTCAGGTTCTCGTGGCGTCTCCCCTTACTGAAGCTTCGAGAAGATTTACGCTAGAGCTAATGAACATGATCAACAGGAGGGTCAAGGTCGTCACTACCATGGGCACCGTCTACGAGGGTGTTCTTCTAGGCGTCGACAATGATCTCAACATTGTTCTTGCAGATGTGTCAACGAGCCGTCAGGAAAAGTATCCGCGCGTTGTACTGCTCAGACACGCAATCTGCGAGATAGCACTCCTAGAGGAGAGACTTGACTTGAGAGAGCTTGCGAAGCTTCTCGAGAAGTACTTTCCTGGAATGGTCAAGTACGTTGAGGAGGCTAACATAATACTGGTCGGGGACAGGATAAGAGTCACAGAAGCAGGAGTCGAGGGCTCTGGCCCTCTTGCTAAGCGTGTCAAGGAGATTTTTGACCAGTTTATGATGTCTAGAGGCAAGTAAGATGTTTGAAATAGTTGAGAAGGACCTAGCAGCAAGAATAGGAAAGCTCTACACGAAGTCAGGAACCATAGAGACGCCCGCTCTCTTTCCAGTAGTCAATCCTGTCAAGCAGACACTGCCATTGTCTGAGATTCAGGAGATAGGTTTCAGACAAGTCATTACAAACGCATACCTGATACGGCGAACCTATGGTGACCTTGCGCGCGAAGTATCAATACATGGACTCCTGTCCTGGAACGGCGTCGTAATGACAGACTCAGGAGCTTACCAGCTGATGGAGTACGGCGAGGTTGAGGTTGATCCTGACGAGATTGTGCAGTACCAGATTGAGATTGGCTCCGACATTGGAGTCATACTCGACATTCCAACAAGAGCAGACACGCCATACGAGACTGTTCTTCTTGAGGTAGAGGAAACGCTGAGACGAGCTAGAAGGTCGATTCTCCTGAAGAAGGTTCTAGATCCTGAAGGAAGAATGCTTCTCGTTGGTCCAGTCCAGGGTGGAACGTACCTAGACCTTGTGAGGTACTGTGCTCGACAACTCTCGAAACTAGACTTTGACCTCTACGCAATTGGCAGTGTTACAGCTCTTCTAGAACAGTACGAGTTTGCTAAGATACTGGAGACTGTTCTAGCAGCAAAAGAAGTACTGCCACCTGGCAGACCTGTACATCTCTTTGGTGCAGGACACCCACTGATAATACCATTCGCAGTTGCGCTAGGGATAGATCTGTTTGACTCAGCCAGCTACATCATATACGCAAGAGATGATAGACTAATGCTTCCTGATAGGACGGTCAGACTTGACGATCTTAGAACAGACCATGTTCCCTGCACATGTCCTGTATGTAGAAAGTACACTGTCAAAGAGCTTCTAGAAATGCCAAAGCACGAGCGCGAGCCACTGCTAGCTAAGCATAATCTGTACGTACTTGCACGCGAGATAGATGAAGTAAAGCAGAGAATAAGAGAAGGCACGCTCTGGGACTACCTTCAGGAGAAGGCAGCAGCAAACCCAAGAGCTTACGAGGCACTGCTCGTAGTTGCAAGAGCAAACAAGTACCTTCTCAAGTACTGTCCAGCAACTAGAGGCGATGTACATGGAATAAACATAGTATCAATAATAGACATAGCAAGACCATTAGTTAAAATACATGTCGATAGAATCTTAAGAAACTACGAGCCTCCACCTAACAAAGAAATCCTAATAATATTACCTGAAATAGTGGAAGAGAGACCTTGTAATAGAGCAAGCTACTACCTCTACCTATGTTATGTACTTGATAAAAATGGTCTACTAGACAAGGTGCACATATGTTTCTTAAGTCCCATATTCGGACTTATTCCTCACGAAATTGCCGATGTTTATCCACTTGCACAGTATGAATATGTTAGAAACATGTTATCACTATCAAAAATTGGTATAGCAATTGGGGTTGAATATCTTAGAAAATTCTCAAAATACTACAAACACATTATAGCACTGGTACGCTCGAGAGAGGTTCCTATTCTTAAGAAAATTGTTAGAATTGCAAAAGTTCAGGACAGGACAATAATAATATCAGTTAGCGAGAATGAGAACCTGATCGCAACTATCGATCTTATATGTAATATGGTGCGCCTTCTCTCTTCTTCTGCTCCTCCTCAAGAAGTCTCCTCATCTCACGTAGCTCCTCCTCATACTTAGCTGCGATTTCTCTCAACTTCTCAACATCGACACGTACACCAAAACAGTTTGAGAAGAATTCTAGTCCAACAAGTGCAGCAGAAGGATCAGCACGCCACTTTGAGGCGTATGGTAGGATTGCTATTGCTGGAAAGTCCATTCTCTCGAACTCGTTTAGTAAGAGTGCTAGCGGTCCAACTACGAAGAAGTTGACTTCCATGTCTTTTGCACCACATGTTGCGTAGCCTCTCAGCTTGTACGTTGTTGTTGTGACTATTCTAAGTGGTGAAGGATCGTCTCCTCTTGCTTCACTGTCAAGTCCTCCAAAGAGCACAGCAACTTCGTACCCATTCATTACGACCCATCTCGCTAGGGTCTTCACGAAACTGTACACCGCCTTCTCTGAGCCAGGCAAGCCCCAGTATGCTAGGAATAGTGTAACTCCATTAGTCTCATCGTGATATAGCTCTCCTGGTGTTGTCAATCTACCTGTATTAAAAACGTAGGCACAGTTTGCTGGCTCTTGGACAAGCTCTAGGAATCCAACACGCTTACAGGGTAGCGTACTTATGAGGTGACGAACAGATATGTAGCCGACTAGTCCAATGCCGTGAAATCCTGTTATGAATATTCTCCTGTTTCTTATTGGCGTTGTCAGTATGATGTTAGTACGCAAGCTCACTCCATGCTAAGGTCAAGATCTTCATAAAAATTATTTTCCGGGCTTAGAGAGCTGTGCAGCGTAGTCCTGAAGTTTCTTTATGACATCTGTCAAAAACTCCACCTCAATACTATGGTCTGGCTGAACTAGCGGTGTGTCATCTCTAGGACACTTAAAATTCAGGTCGTATGCCTCGTCCATAGTGTATCTTCTGTAACAGGTTGGACATACATAGTACGCCGTAGATGCTAGCTCCTGTAGACACTCCTTGAGCACGTCAATGACCATTCTGACCCTGCTCGCAGTTATTCTTCTAACAAACTCAGGACTAACCTTTAGCCTGTTCTCATACCTTCCTCTCTCTGGATCTACAGCCTCCTTCTCAACCTCGATAAGTGCGTACTTGAACAAGGTATGTAGAACCTTCCTAACCTCAGACCCCTCAATCCCTAGGGCAGACGCAATCTTGTCCTCCGGAAGCGCCTCTCCTCTTGTTGCTAAGTACGTCACTATCCTGACTGCAAGTTTCCCAAGCTCAGGATTATCATGTTCAAATGATACGAGTCTATCAACAAGATTCAGAAATATCTTAGTTAGAACATCCAGCTTCTGCGCTTTCTGCGTGCTCATGATACCTCACTAATGACCTTCTCGTTTCTTAAAACAAATTCCACGTTACACTCCCTGAGAATATTAACAACCTTCTGCACATGCTGAGACGGCACGCGCAGTCTCACAACACCGTCAAGCATCTCTAATCTCGCGTACCTGAACACAGTCTCAGGAATTGCCTCAAGACCAGCCTTTATCTCAATGATCTCAGGTGCAAGCTTCCTAATTATCGCGTTCTTCAGCTCGTCGAATCCTATCTTGTACTCTGCAGATATTGCAACTGGCTCCTCAAGTCCAGCCTCACGTACAAGCTTTGCACGCTCTTCAATTTCTGAGGGCTCTTTCACAAGGTCTATCTTATTCAGTACTGGCAGT
>JAMOMD010000223.1 GCA_027068725.1 Thermoproteales archaeon
AGAAGCACTGTACAAGACAGGTAAGAAACGCGTGCACTAGCGTTGGCATGACCTTCTCAATTCCCGTAATGACAATGTGCTTCCTTGGAAGTGCCGAGACAAGTCTTGCATTTCCCTCATTCTCAACAATCAGGACAGAGCCAGTATCTGCAGCAAGAGCATTCGCACCCGTTATCCCAACAGTAGCTCTCACATACTTGTCCCTCAGGAACTTCCTAATGACTTGAACAATCTCACGCGGTGACGCATCATCCGAGACGTCTATGCCAACGCGCTCACGAAGTGCCTTAGCAATCTCACTACGCTTAATGTGTATTGAAGGTGCAGTAATGTGACTTGGAACCTGGCCAGTTACCTGTAGTATGAACTCTCCAACATCAGTCTCCCAGACCTCACAGCCAACCTCACTCATCAAGAACTTCCTGACATGAGCCTCCTCACAGACCATCGACTTGGAACATATCACAACATCATCCTTCGAGACGAGCCTTCCCAGAATCTGATGAAGCTCATAGACGCTCCTCGCGACGTGTACCTGTGCTTCTCTACGAGTTGCTGACTCGATAAACCTATTAACATGATCTTGAAGATTTTTTATTACAATATTCTTAACATCTCGAACAACATTAGCAAGCTCGAGAACATACGAGTACGATACGTCTCCTAACAATCTTGAGACTCTCTCAATAGAGGTTCTGACAATATTATCACTTATCTCTCGCCACACCTAGTAGCCAGTACAGGACCTCATGTATATCTACAATACGTAGCCAATCTATGCCAACAGTATCGACAATATGTCTAAGATTGACATAGCAGAACGGGCAGTACGTCAATATCACATCACCATGCCTGCATAGCCTCTCTAGACACCGTGTCGCGACCTTTAGATACAGGTGAGGATAAGTAAGCCACAGGACAGAACCACAGCAAATTGCAGAATTCTCAGTAAAGAACTCTCGCACACATTCCTGAAATACCTTGTCAACAAGGTTCTCGACCTTAGTCATGATACGTGAGAGCACTGTATCATTACGAACTTGACAAGGATGAAAAACAACAATACGCCACCGAGGCACACTGACCTTCTCAAGAACCTTCTGGGCATGGTCAAGTAGTCTCTCAAGTCCATGCTCTACATGTAGTCCAGCACAGTCTCTCAGGTAGATGTAGGTATGTGGATCTGTCGTGATGTATGTTCCTGATGGAAGATCAGGAACATGAGCCTTTCCAAATATCTCGTATATTAGCAGTGGAAAGACAATGAGCGAGAGATCAAGTTCTGGAACATTGCCATAGACCAGGTAGTAGAGTCTACGCAAGATCGTGCCGTGGCCTGTATGTGTGAAAAACGTTGGTAAAGGTATGCGTATGCTTCGTAGATGCTTAATGAATCTCAGCGGCAGGACTACTCCCATCCTGGTGATTATTGTGTGTAGTCTCTTGCTGAGCTCGACGAGGCTGTACGTGTTGACTAGGTACATTGTCCTAGACTAGCTTCCTGAGCTTGACCTTTAGGGCATGTACAAAGAGGTAGTGATAGTACCAGTACTGGTCCTGTGCTGCCTTGACATCTCCTGTAAGTGCTAGAATTGCTAGGCATTTTGGAATTGCGAGAGCATATAACTTGCATATCTGCCTGAAGGATCGAAGACCATACTTCAGATCTAGCAGTGCTTCCCAGCGACCAATCTCTTCCCAGCTTTTTCTACTGCAGGGCTTGACAAAGTGTAGACAGTACGGGTCTTTAGTCATGACAAACTTGTACCCCTTCTTCTCTATCCAGGTCTTGATGTACCAGTCCTCGAAGATGTG
>JAMOMD010000224.1 GCA_027068725.1 Thermoproteales archaeon
CCAAGCACAACCCATGAGCCACGTGGAATACCCCCCTCAAGTGCCTCGTCAAGAGCATCAACGCCAAATGGCACTCTCTGAATCTTTACTTCACGCTCAGGTTTCTCACGCTTAACCTCCTTAGCAACTTCTCTTTTCGCAACTTCACGCTTAACCTCGACCTTAGGCGCAGTCTCTTCCTCCTCTTCCTCAACTTCTTCGGCCTCTGCTTCCTCTGCCTCAGACGCCTCTGTCTCTTCCGTCTCCTCCGTCTCCTCTTCTTCCTCAGTCTCCTCTACCTCTTCCTCAATGTTTTCCTCTTCCTCCTCTTCTAAGTACCTGAAGATCATGCTCTCTACCTGACTTAACATATACGTTATTGAGGCTTAAACCTTAGTCAAAGCCTCGCAGACAATAGTGTCGAGGAGGCAAAGTTTAGCTATAGTTAAATTTTGCTTACATTGCTGAGAAGATGGTGAAGGCGACAATAGACACACTCAGGAAGCTTGAGGCATTACTTGTCATTACGAACCTGATAGGATGGGTAATAACACTATTCTACTACTATGACGTGTATACTCTCGGCAGGAATCCGCTTCTGTGCAAGGCAAATCTCGGAGTCATAGTAATAAACTGTGCAAAAGTTGCGCAGAGTCCCTATGCTCGTGTTGCCTTAATTGGTGGTGTGAAAGTACCTATAGCACTGATTGCTGTTGCTTGGTTTACGACTAAGGCATTGTTATCAATATACTACATACTTGGCATGAGGAGAGTACTCGACATAATAATAGCATTGTCGGCACTCGGCACGCCTCTCATACCTTATCTAATTTACATAGAATTGTTTAAAGTACATGCAATATGCACGTACTGTACTTTCCTACAGGCCTTCATTATAATAACGCTAATAGTAGCTATAGAGTTGAAACTTGTTGAAAAGAAGTTAGCACAAATGAGCGTAAGCGTTACTTCACTAAAAGTGCCAAAACAGCCTTAGCTGTGTGTAATCTATTCTCTGCCTGATCCCATACAACACTTCTATCAGATTCAATGACCTCGTCCGTAACTTCTTCACCTCTCTTTGCTGGTAGACAATGCATGAATACCGCATCCTTACCAGCAAGCTCCATGACCTTCATGGTCACTCTATACGGCTCCATTGCTCTCCTCCTAGCTTCTGCCTCTGCCTCAAACCCCATGCTAACCCACACATCAGTGTAGACCACGTCTACACCACGCACATCCTCAACATTCTCTGACAGGACAATGTTCGCACCTGTTCTTCTCGCATCTTCCTGAACTAGGCTAACCAGATCATTAGGCCAATACTGTCTAGGACCTATTATCCTGACCTCCCACCCAAGCTTTGATCCAATGACAACTAAGCTACGTGCAACATTCGAATTTCCATCACCAAGAAACGCGAGCTTAATTCCCTCAAGTCTACCTTTTACTTCCCAGATAGTTAGAGCATCTGCAAGTGCTTGAAGTGGATGAAACTTGTCGCTTAGTGCATTTATTACAGGTATTGTAGCGTACCTAGCCATTTCTTCGAGAGTTTCCTGACGGAATACTCTCGCAGCTATACAATCAACATATCTCGAGAGTACTCTTGCAGTGTCTTTAATGGGCTCGCCACGTCCAAGCTGGAGCTCCTGCGGGTTGGAATATATCACGTTCATGCCTAGCTGACGTGCAGCAACTTCGAGACTTACTCTAGTTCTTGTGCTTGGTTTCTCGAAGATGAGCATTAGTGTCTTGCCCTGATGTATTGGTATAACTCTCTCACCTGCGTAGTACTTAATCTTGAGTTCCCTAGACACTTCTAGAAGCATC
>JAMOMD010000225.1 GCA_027068725.1 Thermoproteales archaeon
TAGTCTAATGACAGACCCATGCGAAAAAGTCTACAAGCCATCAGAAGACACATATCTAACAATTAAAGGACTTGAAACTATTCTCAATACAAAAATTCTTGAACATAAGAGAGGAGGAATCCTGAAGGTTGTAGAGATAGGGTCAGGGACAGGCATAATAACAATATCATTCTTAAGAAAGTTGAACAAGAAGAATGTCTACGCAATTCTAACAGATATAAAATATGATGCTGCACGATGCACGTATAAGAATTTGAAAGAAAATAAGCTAGATAATGTATGCGATGTTGTACAGACAGACGTGATATCTTGCATAAAACCGAGCCTTAGGGTGGATCTAGTGGTATCGAATCCCCCGTACCTGCCTGTAAGTAATGGAGAACCTTGCGAACCTGAGTATTGTGGAGGACCTACAGGAAGAGAAGTTATTGATAGGATAATACGCGAGTTCTCTACAAGAAAAACAAGGGTGCTAGTGCTTACGCAGTCTAGTCTTTCAGACGTAGAGCAGACAGTGAGAACGTTGAAAACGTCAGGGGACGTTATTATTGTTGGTCTGCTTCACATGCTTTTCGAGGATATTATAACACTAGCCTGTGTTCGATTAGTGCTTCACTGTAACCATACTGTCAACCATTAGGTCGAGAAAAGCTTCGGCAACATCTATAGTGTACTCAGATATTCGGAGAAGGTTATATACGATCATTCTGAGCGTTGTTGCTAATTGTCTATCAAACTCGGCTGTTGAGTAAATTATTGATAGTATGTTCTCTATCTTTGATATTATCTCCCTACGAGATGTTTCTATTATACCGTTCAAGTTTTCTAAGGTGAGTTTCTTAGACGATAGATACTCCATGAGTGACTCAAGCTGACTCTGCTGTTTTTTCAATGTTTCAACTATCTGGTTTCTAATGTCATTTGGTATCTGATTTATCTTATCACCTACCTTTGTTGTAAGTTCTACAGCAATTTCAGATATGTTATCTGCTATTCTCTCAAGCATTTTACCAATCGTGGAGTATTCTATTACACTGCGCGGATCTCTTATTGATGTTAATATCATGAATACTCCTGATGCTAACATTTTCTTTAGTAGTCTTCTAATAAACCAGTAGAATCTATCTACCTCAGCATCTCTCTCAACGAGATCTAGTAGAATAAGTGTATCACCACGCTCAATTGCTAGTCTAAGATCGCTTAGCATGTTTGTGACAGTTTTGAGCATTTTTAGTAGAAGTGAATTTATGTCTGTGTCTGCAAGACTTACGAGGTTTTGTAGAACTAGCTGTTCACGACTTTCTTCGATTATTTCCATTCCTGCAAGTTTTTCTCTAATTATTTTCTTTATTAATCTTCTAGCTTCTGGCATGTCTTCTTCAAGTTCTATTTTTAGCAAATCTACACCTGAAAGATAGTATGATATTAGAAGTCTCTCAAGTTTTGAAGGATCTCTTAGAACATCCTCCTTTAGCTTAACTGTAACTTCTAGGTATGGTGTCTTGAGTGCTCTCTTTGGTACTATTAGAAGTGATTTATCAGGTTGTGGAAGTATGAGGACTTCATCGCCTGGTTTTAGATTTACTTGTCGAGTCCACTCCTTGGGTAGCGATACTATTAGTGTTGCGCCTCCAGTTAACTGTACTCTCCTAGTCTCGGCTTCGTGAAGTTTCGATGCGTATACAAAGTCTTCCATGCGACTTATCGTAAATAGAAAAGTGTCACGACTATATATTTTTACGTCTTTTATATAGGTATGCAGAGGTTGCCTTTTTCCTGTGTTTAACTAGTGTTACTCTATACTTACGTCA
>JAMOMD010000226.1 GCA_027068725.1 Thermoproteales archaeon
AGATAGGTTATGGAGAAGCTTGTCCTGCACCACGAATAACAGGGTCAACATTAACATCATGTGAAGACTTCTTGCAGGAACTGGCAAACAGGCTTAGAGTAGAGCAAGTCTACTGTTATGAAAAAGGTAAGCTTCATAAAATAATGAAAAGACTAAGTAGAGGAGTTCCTGAGGCAAAGGCTGCGGTAGATATAGCAGTATATGATATTCATTCTAAAGAGGCAGGAGAGCCTCTGTGGAAATTCTTAGGAGCAGATAAGACGGAGATTCAGACCGACATCACTGTCAGCTTAGGAGATATTGAATCAATGTTATATGAGGCTAAGGATTATGTATCAAGCGGTTTTAATATACTGAAGATAAAAGTCGGAGATGACCCTCTTCAGGACTTATCTAAACTCAAGATTCTTAGACAGAATATTCCTGAAAATGTCAAGTTTAGAATAGACGCTAATCAGGGATGGAAAGATGTTAGAGCAGTAATACAAATAATAGATCAAATTCCCGAACTTGGCATTGAGCTAATTGAGCAGCCTCTTCCAGCAAAGTGGTTATCAGAGCTTATAGAACTTTCTGGAGTATCTAAAGTTCCGATAGTACTGGATGAGAGTGTTCATGATCTTGAAGATTTAGTAAATTTGATACAGTTAGGGTTTAGAGATGGTATAAATATAAAATTAATGAAGTGCGGTGGTGTGACAGAAGCGTTGAAGATGGGCTATGTTGCTCGTGCGTTTAGAATGAAATTAATGTTTGGATGTATGTTAGAAACTAAGATAAGCATAACAGCAGCAGCCTGTCTTGCGTCTCTCTTTAATGCAGATTACGTAGACCTTGACTCACCTCTTCTAATTGCTGAAACATCAGTTCCCATACATGGTGGAGTTGAATACATTGGTGATAAGATAATATTACCAAAAGATCCGGGTCTTGGAATAAAAGTAAATGATCCAGACCTAGGCTAGACCAAGCTTTTTAAGTGCATCAATTATAGAATCTACTATCTTTCCAACATCTCTCCTCGGATCAGCTGCAGGTACTCCCAGATCCTTCTCAATTTTCTCACATACTTCCCTAACCTCACTATCCCCTTTCCCCTTCCCCATTATGGAGACTGCAGCGAGTATAACATCGGGAAGATGAGCTTTCACTGCACGAATCTCATCTTTCAGATCAGGCATTCTCACATGATCGAAGCTCTCTCTGGTCTCTCTCCAAGGATCATGGCATAGAACGACAACATGAGGCATAGAGCCATAGTAAATGCCTAGAGTTACCTGAGCATAGGCAGGGTGTAGTAGTGCAGCCTGTCCCTCAATTATGACAATCTGCTTTCCTAAACTATCGAGATCTACAATGTGCTTCTCAACTTCTCCAGGCACAAAATCTGCAGGAACAGCGTCAACTACAGTTCCAGCATCCGCACCAACCATGAGCATTGTCTGTCCTGTCCCCACAAGACCTGTGCAATAGCCTCGCCTCTCTAGTTCTCTCACAACCTCTACGCAAGTTACGTTCTTTCCTACAGAGCAGTCTGTACCTGCCACTAGGACACGCGCGCAGCGAGTTCTAAGTACTGATCCATCCCATATACGAAGGTCTCGTGGAGGCTTTCTGAAATCTATCAGACTAACTCCTTTCTCCTGAGCAAGTTTTGCTATCTCAGGATCATCACTAATGAACACGTGAAGACCACTCCAGATGTTTAGACCACGCCTCACAGCATCAATAATGACTCTACGATACTCTTCAGGAAGCCTACCACCAACTGGTGATATGCCAACTATCAGAGTATCGACATCGTTCCCAACCTCGCTAAGACTAGACACAACAGGAATTCCGAGCTTTCCAACACCAACAACTTCTCCAGCATCTTTGCCAACGTGCCTTGAATCAATTACATAGCGCACCTCAACACGACGCCAGCCACTGTACATCACGAGTATGTTACAGGTCTTACCCGTGAGTTCCCCAAGCTTTCCTTCAGCTAGTACTACAGCACGCGCCTTTAGTCTCGACAGCTCGTAGTACCTCATACAGCACCTAGCTTAAGTACATGGAAGACTGTTAAACAGTACAGTAAATAGCCCGCGACGCCAAGTGCAGCAACTTCTGCACCTATTCTTCTCCTGAGAACATAGTACAACATCAGAAGCGATATCGCAGTTGCATAAACGACACAGAATACAGAGGCTAAGTCAAGACACCAACAAGTCACTAACATACCTACGCCAGGATAGAATGTAGAGTACAGAACCTTCTCCCCCACGACAGAGGCCAAGGCCAGAGTATCACGTCCCTTATAAGCCCACACAAGACCAACAACAGACTCAGGCAGTGCCGCAACAGACGGCACAACAATAATCGACAAAGCTTGCATACTTATTCCAATAATTCTCGACAACTCAACTATACCTCCTACAAGTCTCTCAGAGCCTAAATATATCAAAAGTATAGAAAACACAACCTGAACAAATGCAGCATAAGTCTCAGATTTCATAAACTTTCCAAAATAAACAGCCTCAACATTTTCTTCAATAATCTCACCGCTAGCCCGTATTACAGCAAATACATATAGAAAGTAGGCTAGTAACATTACTAGAGCCAAAGCTATTCTAACAAATAAAGCTCTAATAAAAGATGGAACAAGAACTAATGGAAAAAGTATCGAAAATGTGAGAAAAGGAACGTATAGGTCTCTACTAGGCTCTAGGAGAGGCTTATCTCTACGTTTCTTAATGTAGCCAATAAATCCTGCAATTACAAGCATGGAATATACAATAGTAGATGCCATGAACGGCTCTCCAATTATTGTACCAATACTAATCTCAGACCCTGCAGATCCTCCGTGTATTAGTGCTACAATTATCACAACAAGTTCAGGAAGAGAGGTTAAGATTGGTGATATTATGGCTCCTATGAAAGTTGAGCTTATTCTATACTTTGATGCTAGGTACTCTACAGAATTTGTGAAAAGGAGACCTCCAAGAATTACTAAGGTTCCACCAATGAGTATTGTAAGTAATGGTCTTACGAGCTCGTAATCCATCGATGGTTAGCCGAAGGTCAGGAACGGTTAGATTATTATTTTAACGTTACTTCCTTTTGGATTCATTCTAACAAGTTCAGGTATCGAAATTGGCTTGCCACCAGCTCTGAGAACCTTCTCATAGGCGCTCTTCGAGAATGCGTATGCTGCTACTATGACCTTCTTTGTCAGGACGCCGTCACCTAGAAGCTTTCCTGGAATGACTACCTGATCACCATCGTTGCACAGTCTCTCGAGCTTTCCAACGTTGACTACTATTCTCTTTCTCCTAGGTCTCTCAAGTAGCTCTGCAACATACTTCCAGATCTTGGCCTTGTTCTCCTTTGCTGCCTTCCTGAGGAATCTTATGAGCATTCTCAGTCTCTCGTTTGTTGGTCCTGTGGGCGGCCTAGAGCTTGGCATTGCCGATTCTGTGCTGTTAGACCCCTTTTTAAGTCACTCTACTTACTCTCCTGCACAGAGCTTCTCGTACTCTTCGTATAGGGGATTCGTGATCTCTATGCCAAACTTCTTCAGCATTCCCCATGCAGCGATTATTCCTGTTGAGGCAGCAATGTTTATTCCACGTGAGAGTCCTGCACCATCACCGGCCGCGAATATGTTTTCTACCGTAGTCTCCATGTACTTGTTAACTACTGCACGCATGCTGTAGTACTTTATCTCAGGTGCGTATAGGAGCGTGTGACTTGACGCTATGCCTGGAATCACCTCATCAATCCTGTCAAGTGCCTCTAGTAGATCTGTAACAATTCTATGAGGTAATGCAAGCGCTATGTCTCCTGGAGCCACGTCCTTCAGCGTTGGCTCAACTATGCTTCTCCTAATTCTATCCCATGTCGATCTCCTGCCAACTCTCAAATCGCCAAGTCTCTGTACGATCGGTCTTCCATCGCCTAGCTTGGTGACCATTCTCGCAATAGCCTTGCCATACTCTATCGTATCGCTCAGTGGATCAGTAAGCTTCAGACTAACGAGTAGTGCAAAGTTCGTGTTTCTGGACTTCCTGTCAGTGTACGTCTCACCATTAACTCCTACTGTACCATCGTCATAGTTCTCCCTGATAACGAATCCGCCTGGGTTAGTGCAGAATGTCCTGACCTTGTCATCGTAGGTCTTCGTGTATATTATGATCTTCGGGTCAAAGAAGAACTTTGTCAGAGGCTCCATCACGTAGTACGGAACCTCAACTCTAACACCAATGTCAAGTGGATTAGGCTCAAGCTCAATTCCGACCTTCTTTGCAACTTCCTTAAACCATTCAGCACCTGCTCTACCTGGTGCAACAAGGAGAACCTTACACTCGACCTCGCCACGATTTGTCTTAAGTACAATCTTGTCGCTACGTTTCTCGAAGTAGTAGACCTCTGTCTGTGTAGCAATTGTCACTCCGTGATCCTCTATGAATCTTGTAATGTTCTCAATGACCTTAGGCGTGTTGTCAGTACCTATGTGTCTCTGTCTGATCCTGACGAGCTGAGCACCAACCTTGACAAACTTTCTCTGAAGTTCTCTAAACTCCTCAGAGCTTGGGTCAAATACTCTGTCAGGTGCGCCAAACTTGACAAATATCGAATCAACGTAGAGGACTATCTTCTCTGCGAGATCCCAGCTGCCTACGAGCTCGTGAAGCTCTCCACCAATGTCTGGTCTCAGGTTTATTGTACCACTGCTTAATGTTCCTGCACCACCTATTCCACACATGATGTTGCAGGGCTTGCAGTGCATGCATTTGCCCTTGGTCTTCAGGAAGCACTGTCTCTCCAGCGCTCTCTTGCCCTTGTCTATTAGGAGAATCTTGAGGCTCTTACCAGCTCTACTCAAGTTTACACATAGCTCGTATGCTGCGAAGAGACCTGCAGGACCTGCACCTACTATTGCTATATCACACTGCACGTGATGATCGTGCGTTCTCAATCACGTACAAGGAATTTAAGAATTTTTCAGAAGTGAACGAAAAACATCATTCAAAACTTGCTACTGAGGACCGAATACGTCTCTTCGCCTATCAACCATGTCCTCAGCCTCCTCTCCTGTACCAATAAGTGTTATGGGAACCTTGAGCTGATTCTCGAGATCTTCAATCCACTTCCTAGCCTCTACTGGAAGGTCTTCCCATCTTCTCTTGCCCTTCGCATCAGGAAATAGAGCATCGAGCTTAGTAATCGCTATCTGAGTAGGCGAGTTTAGCATTATTGCACGCTTAGCCCACTCAACATTGAATGGAGCAACTCTCCTGGGTCTTCCTGTGACTGTACCATACTCGATCCATCCTCTCTTAGCTGCCTCCTCAGGAGGCAGCTCGCCAGGCAGCTCACCAGCGCCTACTCTAGTCCAGTACGCCTTGAACACTAGCACTACATCTGTCACTTTCTTTGGTCCGATGCCGACCTCGCTCAAGATTCCTGATGCAGTTACGTCTCTGCTTGTCACGTATGGGTACGTCCCATGGTATAGACTCAGGAAAGTTCCCTGTGTGCCCTCTATCAGGACTAGCCCTCCACGATCAATAATCTCGTGTACTTTTGCCACAGTGTCAGTAACGTACTCTTTCAGCTCAGGAAAGTCACGTGCAAGCTTGAGAACACGCAGTACTCTCTCCATCATTGCAGCACCAACGCCCTGCCCCGTCGAGCCTATGACTTTCATTAAGTACTCGTTCTCTCGCTCCATCCTGACGTGCCTCTCCTCGATTATTCCGGTCTTCTCATCAATCCACACTCTTCCACGTGTCTCTGTCTCCTCAACCTCTTTCAGGAAGATGTCAATTCTCGTTAGTGCACCAGGAGGTACGAAGATCTTTGTTGTCTTACAGACAAATGCTGTTGATATTGTTCTAAGCTTCCATGTTCTTCCACGATAAGTTACGGTGTGTCCCGCATTTATTGCGCCGGTCCTGACAGCGGCCTCGGGCTTATCTGCGAGTGCTAGGTAGGCGGCTACTTTTCCCTTACCTTCATCGCCGAAGGCGCCGCCTACTATTACGGTTACGCCCATCTCAACTACCTTAAGGCGTTTGTTCGCATAAGTTTTAACCAATTATCATGTTGATACTCACCTTCTAACATATACAACATATGCAACGTCTTCACCCGTCCTCACGTTCCTCAGCTCGTCAACAGACGTGTCAAGAGCCTTGAGCTCATAGTGTCCATTACCCATCTCGAGCATGACTTTGACACATTTCACAACTTCTCCACTTATGTACGAGGTCCCCTTCCTGACGTACAGCTCAATCTGGACAGGACTGCGCTTAAACAGCACCTTACAACATCTGCCACATTCCAGTAGTTGTGCAGCATATGTTATCGGGGACGTGCAGGATATGCAGCTGACCTTAGTCCCCACTCCTGACTGAGACAGCATATTTGCTATCTTTTCCCTATCAAGCACACCATCAAACAGTACTACTACAACACCTGTCTTAGCAAGGTTTGAGAGTGGTATTTGCCTATCTAGTAGAAAGGTAGTAGCTTTCTCTGGAACAAGCTCGAGAACTTGGCTAGGAACATTCTCTGTGTAGAGTACTACGTCAGCACAAGATATTACAGCGATCGCTTTAGGACTAAGGAACTTACGTAGACCTATACCGACGTCTATAAAATACAAACCATCTGAAACGAGCTTATCTTCAGGAAAGATCTCGCACAGCTTCTTGAAGTTGAGCTGGTAGAGATGTCTTCTGCCATGCTTGAAGTCGCGTGATACCTTTATCAGGTTAAGGCTCTTCAGTATTGACAATGCCTTCCTGACGGTTCTTGGGGAGAGTCCCGTGCCAAGGACAAGGTCTCGAAATGTGACATTATCGACACAATCTACGAGATGTCGAACCTTGAGGTACGTAATTATGTGACGGACAGAGTTGGGGAGTGCCGATGAGGGTGTGAGGGGCTGTGTCTCGCACTTCATGTCGTCTGTTAGTATTGTTAGTATTTCTACATTTTATTTATTGAGGAGAGGCCTCAAGTATTGTGCGATTAGTAGTTTACAAATCTCTTTCTCTTTTCAAAATACTTGCCCCTCCTCAAAGTTTAATGACTTTGTAGATACAGGACATTTTTGTGAAGTACGTCTGTCCTCTCGACTGGAGATACGGCAGTGAAGAGATGCGCAAAGTCTTCCTAGTAGACAACATTGTCAAAAAGTACGTTGAGGTCGAGCGCGCGCTAGTATGTGCACTTGAGGAGGTTGGCATAGCAGAGCCTGGCTCCTGTGAGAAAGTCAAGAACGTGGAGGTCAGTCCTGAGGAAGTCTACGAGATGGAGAGGAAGATAGGTCACGATATTGCTGGTCTAGCATTTATTCTCGAGGAGAAGTCAGGATGCAGATTTGTCCACTACGGAGCCACAAGTTACGACATTGTTGATACTGCATGGGCGC
The DNA here is from genome assembly GCA_027068725.1 of Thermoproteales archaeon. Classification (GTDB taxonomy): domain Archaea; phylum Thermoproteota; class Thermoprotei; order Thermoproteales; family Thermocladiaceae; genus JAADER01. Next base: position 7,427 of record JAMOMD010000226.1, read on the forward strand.
TCATCTTCCGCGAGGCCATAGGCATAGTCAAGAGGAAGCTTGTCGCTCTAATAAACGAGCTGATAGAGAAGGCGAGAAAGTATGCAGACCTAGTCATGATAGGCAGAACCCACGGTCAGCATGCACTGCCAATAACGCTTGGTTTCAAGTTTGCGAACTACGTGTACGAGCTTGCACGTGGACTTGAGATGCTTCTACATGCTGAGAAGCTTGTTGTCCGTGGCAAGATCTCAGGAGCTGTTGGCACCATGGCAGCATGGGGAGACAAGGGACTTGAGGTTGAGAGAAGAGTTCTCGAGAAGCTTGGACTAGAGCCACATGCAATATCGACACAAGTTGCTCCACGTGATGGCTTTGCATATCTCATATCTGTTCTCGCAATAATTGGCTCACAGCTTGACAGACTGGCACTTGAGATACGTGAACTATCGAGACCTGAAATAGGAGAACTCTACGAAGGCTTTGAGAGAGTAGGAAGTTCAGCAATGCCTCATAAGGCAAACCCAGTCACGTCAGAGAAGGTCAGTGGACTAGCAAAGGTCCTGCGTGGACTCGTGATCACAGCCCTGGAGAATGTGCCCCTATGGCACGAGCGTGATCTAACTAACAGTAGTAGTGAAAGAATACTATTACCACACGCCTTCCTGATAATTGACGAGATGCTAGACTCCATGATAAAAGTCATTAAGAATCTTGGAATAAACGAGCAGAACATCAGGAAGAACCTTGAGCTTCTGAAGAATTACACGCTCACCGAGATGGTCATGAACATCCTGATACAGAAGGGAATGCCAAGAGCAAGAGCTCACGAGCTCTTGAGAAAGATAACGAGAAAATATGCTGAAGGAAAGACCTTACAAGAAGCACTAATGGAAGATCCAGAGATAAGGAAGTACCTGACACCAGACGAAATTGAGAAGATAAGACCTGAGAATTACCTTGGACAATACAGAGAGCTCATAGAGAGAGCAATAAGCTACGCACAGACCATAATAGCGAAAGCACAATCGTAGATCAGCCATGGCCGTGTCATCACACAGTCAGATGCTGGACAACACATCACACGTACTATAGTTCAGGTAAATTGTTTAAAACCTGGGGATCAGCCCAAGCCGATCTCATCAAAGCTCAGACTATCAGGTAGTCATCACTAACAAGAATACTCTACAGCTACATAATTTAAGTCTAGGCATCTGCATAAGCTATAGACAGCTATTATGAAAAACTGGATAAGAGACACATTCTTAGACAAATATAGTTTAATGTTAAAGGTATTTGAACAAAAATGGAGAACTGCTGAGAGTACAGTAACAAAACTATTAGAGATTTTTAATAAGTATAACATATGTAAACATGATAGAATACTGGAAGTCGGCTGTGGGAATGGTAGAGTAATAATTAATCTAGCGCTTAGAGGATATACGAACATTATAGGTATCGACATATGTCCA
>JAMOMD010000227.1 GCA_027068725.1 Thermoproteales archaeon
TACTCTTCATGATAAACCACCAATGTCTAGTATTGGCACCTTTAAAACGTTGAATCCGGATGGAATATGGACTTCATTACATGATTCAAGACCAACAACATACAATCTAGCAAGTACTTGCGCAAGTTCTCGAGACATACTACTAATCTTCAGGTACAGTCTTGCTGTTCTGCCTAGATATGGAGGAGATAGCTTCGGAACATTAGAAGTAGAGGACCACATTCTCAATATTTCACCTGACGTAGAGTTCACGTAGGGCTTCAGAACTATCTTTCCAACTCCATTTTTCTCAAAGAAATTATTAAGAGATAAAACCAAAGCCTCAGTATAACTCATAGAAGCTATCTTTGGTATTGTAATAACTTTCGACTCTGGCACTAGCGGAACTATGGCTAGCTTACTTACACATTTTTCACATAGTGTATCAATATACCTACAATATGAGCCTAGTCTCTGTCTCAGAAATTCATCTACATCATTATGAACCTTATAATCCTCTACTACGAACTTTCCAAACCCTCTAGATGTTGCTCTACCAATCCTAACCTCTTTAATAGTGAGCAGCTTATCAATTACATAACTATGATCTTCCCTCACAGCGATAAATGTCCAATATAGGAGAGACCTACCACCACTTGCAGAATTCTGTCTAAAAATTCTTGATAACGTTTCCTCTATTTTCTCAGAGCCAAGTCTTCTCTCAGGTACTAGTGTGATAGCCTTTGTTTTAAAACATGTGACAGTCTCATAGCTGTATAACATTCTATACACTGAGGTTGAGACAGTCTTGCTTAGAGCAACCTCAGTACGAATACTAGTTTCTGGACAGAGAGCCTGCGTCTGAAGTTCTGTTCCTTTTAATGCACATTCAACAAGGGAATTTATTTGGAAAACCATGTCAGGAGATTTGACTTCAGTAAATATGTCGTATGGAAGTCTTAGAACCTGATCTTCGAGTACCTTGAAGCTTGTTAATACTGCAAGCCCTGGCCCTATCTTACATTTTCCAATATATGAGCCTTGATACCATGGTATCTTGTTCTTATCAATTGTTGGTAGCAGATTATGCCATGTAATTGTGTTCGAGATTGTGTCAATGTATACCGGACACTTATTCTTATTCGTACAATTGCTGCAGATGTTTATAATTGAGGCTCTACATATGTTGCTAATATTTTGACTATGTTGTATGTGATCTCGCAAGTTAGGACAGTGATTATACATGTACGCTGTCAGGAAGGCTGCTCTAACAACATTTGCCTCAATTAGCCACTCAGTACTGTACATGAAACCTCTCTCGCTTTTCTGCACTATTAGGTAGGGGGATTCCTGACGTAGCCAGAGCTCAACTACGATGTATTTCGAGGACACGTTCACGTTAGTACACTGTAACTATTATATGTGCATAACTGACCTAGTTCTACAGGCTAGACTTCAAGTATGTCAGTAATGCCAATGCTAGCTGCCTCACGCAGTACATGCTCCCTTCCTTCGAGGACCTTGATCTTCTCTACCTTAACATTACCAGCTCTACCAATGTGCTCGTAGGATAGCAGATAGAGACTTGCAAGAAGCATTCTTAGACAACTCTCAGCATCTAGGCATATTATTCTAGACCTGAACAAGGTTCCAAGAGGCACGTACTCGCTAGTCCATAACTTTCCTCGCTCTGCTGTACTTAGGAACCTCGAAATTGATACATGAGTGTACGTCACCTCGTGACCTGCAATCTTGCTTAGTAGCTCCTTCTGCTCATCTACAACATGCGCATCCTCGACAATTATGTATCCAGGTAAG
>JAMOMD010000228.1 GCA_027068725.1 Thermoproteales archaeon
CTACTGTAGAAAGTGCGGAGAGCTAGTCTACACAGGATGCTGGTGCAACCACAAGAGCGAGTGGTCAAAGTTCAGCGGCAGCTTCATCAGAAGCCTAATCATTGAGGGCGTCGAGCCACCACCACTGATCATGAGACCAGAGGTATTCCAGGTAGTAATGAAGTGGTGGGAGAAGCTAGGAACACCATTTGTAAACAAGACGTATCTGAGCACTAGAAAGCTACCACCATTCGACTTAAAACCAATGGAGTACTCACCCAAGAAGTAACCCGGGGGAGGGGGACCATGTCCGCGCCCCAGACCTACAAGATCGAGCTCCCACTAGACAAGAGAAGAATGGAGAGAATCGAGAAGGAGGCACCTGAGCTAAAGCAGTACATCAAGGAGGCATTCGGAGGCCTACTGAAGCTACTAGAGGTCGAGGTAACTGCAGAGCAGTGGAAGAGAATACAGGAAGTATTCCCAGTAGCAAGAACAACACCACACGGCACAATTGAGCAGCTACCAAAGGCATTCAAGGACGCACTGTTTGATGCTGTAGTGAGACTGAAGAAGCTAGACCCATCAGTGATTGAGGAGGTCTGGAAGAACATTGAGGAGATAAAGAAGAAGGCATACGAAGAGCCACTATTCAAGTAAGATAAAAACTAACCTAAACAAACTTCAAAATATATACCTACGTATCTCAAACCTCTATTTTAGTATAAGTTCTTTACAATTTTGAATTTCTATACTTTTAGTAGTCTAACTAGCTCATTATTGTTTTAGGAGTAATAGCCCTGCTCTTTTTAGCAGTTCTGTAAGGTTTTTCCCGTTTGTTATAGGCTCTGTGTATGCGTACCTTATGGTCATTTCACCATCCTCTTCTTTGCATATCTCTACAATGTCCTTCTGAAGACCTGCGTGTGCAATCATTATTCTTGTACCTATTACGCCTCTCTGCGACAGTTCGTGTATACATTTCCCTTTATCTAGGTACTGACTTACTTTAGCAGCTTCATCCTCAAATTTATCTAATTCCCATCCTACTATCTGTCCTAAGCTATTGTTAACCTTCTCGTATATACTTTGCAGCTCTTTCAAGGATCTTATACTTGCTCTATGGGAGTCATAGAGCTTAACTATACTAAGTGTTGTATTACAAGCTGTCGATGCTAGCAAGTACAAGTAAACAGCCTCTGGATTCAATCTAAGAGGTCTGTTAATTACAAATTCTTTCACTTCGACATTAGTAATCCATAGCCTGAACACCTCTCGAATGAGTCTAGCGTTTCTAAGATCTACCATATTATCGTAGCAGTATAATGAAAGTGCAAGTGGGAACGGATAGTACAATGACGATATGGGTCCATTTACAGCATTTATGTAAATCCTATTTAGTTCGTCTACTTTCTTTCTAACATCACTGCTAATATACACTCGCGGGGAGATTATATGTTTGGGGATCTCCGGAGGCAGTGTTATGGAACTGACGAGATCTCTATGCACTAAGTTTATATTTAAGTCAGGTTCTTTTGCATCGTGAGGGAAGGGATCTGTATTAAAGGCTTCTATTCTAACAAGCCTAGTATCTTTGGAAGATAGTAGTGACACACTAGCGATCATATAGGCAAGCTGCAACGTTAAGGCTGGCATGAAGTTTATACCGTGGCTTAAGTCAAGTATAATTTTATCCGGTGGCGATTCCTTAAGTAATTCATAGCATCTAATAAGTGCAACTGCTAAGTAATCTCTAGCATCTCCTTCAAATCTCCATTTACCACCAGGTGAGCCAATCGCAGGGCACACAATT
>JAMOMD010000229.1 GCA_027068725.1 Thermoproteales archaeon
TTCGGCACGAACTTCCTGACTATCTCCTCGTCGTCAGGGATCTCGACAGGCTCTATTGTGTGACTCATCAGGAATCCATCGTATGCAACCATCACGGGTAGCAGAACATCAGGATGCTCGCCAATCCTAAATGCTTGAATAACAGTGTCAAAGACCTCCTGTGCACAAGATGCTATCAGGATGACCCATCCTGTATCTCTAGCAAGCATGAGATCAATGTAGTCTCCGTGAATTGAGATTGGTGCTGACACGGCTCTGCACGGCACAGCCATGACTATTGGTAGTCTCAGTCCTGCAGCAATTGGAAGCAACTCGTAGGCTAGCATTAGTCCCTGACTGCAGGTTGCTGTGAATACTCTTGCACCAGCTGCTGAGGCTCCTATAGCAGCACTCAGTGCACTATGCTCACTCTCGACATGTATTATCTCTGCATTGAGCTCACCATCTGCAACGAACTCGCTCAGCTTCTCTGCAATCGTTGTCTGTGGAGTGATTGGGTACACAGGTATGACGTCTACGTCACACATCTTGACTGCGTATGCTGTAGCGTAGTTGGAAGTTAGTGCGAGACGCATGGTATCACCCTTCTACTTCTCTTCTCTCACTAGTGTTATTGCTTTTACAGGACACTCTTCGGCACAGATTCCACAGCCCTTGCAGTAGTAGTAGTCTATCTCGTAGGTCACGCTGTACTTGACTCCTTTCTGCGTCACGTACTCCTTGTCGAGCTCAATTATGGCTCCTTCAGGACAGTAGGCCCAGCATATTCTACATCTTATACACTTCTCCTGATCTATGACTGGCTTGAATGTTCGCCACTCGCCAGTCTTTACCTTCCTAGTGCTACCTGGCTCTGTTATTGCTCCACCTAGAGCAAGCTCGTACCACTTTGGGAGACTCATCATCCCACCTCAACTACCTTTGCTGCATTATATGCTTCCACGACTGCCTTCTTGTTACCCTCAAGTGCTTTTCCTGAGAAGAATTTGCCAAGCGTGTTCAGTATCTCGTCAACTGTCACAAGGTCAAGAACTCTGAGCAGTGCTCCAAGTATTGCTGTGTTCACTATTGGTCTTCCAATAGTTTTCATTGCAATGTCTGTTGCATCTACATACACGATCTTTCGACACTTAACATCAATCTTAGGAGGCTCAGGAGCATTTACAACGATCACAGTTCCAGGATGAACACCGTCCAGTGTTGCTGGGAGATGTAGTAGAGATGGGTCAAGAATTACGAGAAAGTCTGGGCTCAGAATTGGCTCTCTGTGCCTTATTGGACGAGTACTTAGTCGCGTGTATGCTCTTACGGGTGCACCTCTTCTTTCAGGCCCAAACTCTGGGAATGCTTGTGCGTATAGTCCCTTCATTATTGCGCAGGTAGCAACTACCTGTGCTGCTGTTACTGCTCCCTGACCACCTCTGCCGTGCCACCGAATTGAGATCTCTCCACGCTCTGTCCCTGACACGGGAGTTATAGAGACACTAGGTGACTGATAGACATTTTCTCAACTGACCTGATAACACAATCTCGACATTGCGCTGATGCTAGTTCGACGATAAACGACTGGGCTGAACTTCGCTCTGAGGTTACCTTAATTTTACCAGTCTACCTAGCGTACTTCTCAAAGTAAATGAGTGACCGACAACAGGTAGATGTCAGTATAGTAGTCCCAACGTACAATGAGGCTGAGAACATTCCTCTTCTCGTAAAGAGACTTGATGATGTACTTCGAGGAAAGTACAGATACGAGATAGTTATTGTAGATGACAACAGTCCTGACGGAAC
>JAMOMD010000230.1 GCA_027068725.1 Thermoproteales archaeon
TCATTTCAGGTACAGGAACACTGCATGTCAAGGTTAGACTTGAGCCAAGAGCACTCTCAAGTCCTGTTGAGATAGGTGTGGGCTTCCTAGTACAGAGAAGTGACAGAGAGTACGTATGTCTAGGATGTGTTGTAACAGGAAGAGATAAGGTCGTCAAATGTAGGACAAGGATCTACTCCGTGCCTTATGATCTATGGGATTTTCCAAAGATAGTCGAGATACCTACAGTAGTTGTAGTTGGACCTGAAGTATATTCGAATCAGGAAGAGATACTCGTAGGCGTAGACCTGGAGTGCATCAACATGCTTGCACCAGACATTATTGCTAAGTTACACAGTGTCAAGGTGAGGAACCTGTACGTGATAACTGACCTAGTGTCTATAATAGGTAAGGTGAAGATCTGCGTAGACACAGACACGCTATGCTACATGTAGGACTACGGATTTTCAATGAAGATCGAGAAATCTTTATATCTCAATATTGTCGGCTGTGATATAGGGGTCAGAGCTCGTGAGTGAGAAGTTAAACAACGTTGATGTAGACGAGCTCCTTGAGTCCTTACTCGGAAAGGAAGAGACACCAATAGAGTCGACCCTAGTCAAGGAGCAGACAATAGTGAGAATAAGACTCGAGAGACGCAGAAGACACGTAGTGACAGTGATAGAGATAGATGGTGCTGATGCGAAGAAGCTTGACATAGAGGGACTAGCAAAAGAGCTCAAGAAGAGGCTAGCAGCAGGAGGCACAGTGCACGACAACGTGATTGAGCTGCAGGGAGACCACAGATATAAGGTCAAGAAGATCCTGACAGAGATGGGATTCAACCCTGATAATATTCTAATAGACGAGAGCGTGCACGAAGCCTAAGTCCCAGATGAGTGACTACATACAGCAAGCAGAGAAGCTACTGCAGGAAGCAGCTAACGAGGAAGATGTAAAACGAGCAATTGAGAAGCTGAGAGAGGCTGTGTTTACATTACTTTCAGGATATTACAAGACTAATGATAAGAAGTTGATAATATCCCGATTCCTGAATGATGTTGCAAAGACTCGCGAGTACGTCTTGGCACTTTACATACTCGTGCCATATCTGTTCGAGCTTATGCCTGATGTTATTGATAACGTTCCTGAGGATGTCCTAAGACTTTACTTGTCTAACATGATTGTACTGTATGAAAAGTCTAGACACATACTCGGAATATTGTAATGCCGGGAAACTCGTTTGGTCTTCTCTTCAGGATAACGACCTTTGGGGAATCGCATGGACCAGCAATTGGCGTTGTTATTGATGGTGTTCCTGCAGGTTTACCTCTGTCTCCTGAGGATATATATCAGGAATTAAGACTTAGGAGACCGGGAGGACTCTATACTAGTCCTAGAAGGGAGACTGACCTTCCTGAAATAGTAAGTGGAGTTTTTGAGGGAAAGACTACAGGAATGCCCATAGCTATAATTATCAGGAATGTTGATGTTGACTCAAGACCTTATGAGGAGATTAGGTATCGTCCACGTCCAGGACATGCCGATTTGCCGTACATAATGAAGTATGGTTGGGATTGCTGGGACTATAGAGGAGGTGGGAGAGCAAGTGCAAGAGAGACTGCGGCGAGAGTTGCGGCTGGTGCAGTTGCGAAGAAGTTGATCTGTTCCTGTGGTACTATAGTTGTAAGTTATGTCAAGTGTGTTGGTGAGCTCTGTATAGATGAGAGACCACTCGATATTGAGACTGCACTAAGGGCTAGAATATCTCCCCTGAAGGTGCCATATAGTGAGTATGAGGACAAG
>JAMOMD010000231.1 GCA_027068725.1 Thermoproteales archaeon
AATCTGCGCATTGTCTTCCTGTTTCATTGAACGTTAGAAGGTCATCCAAGGTGCATCGCTGTGCCAGGAGGGAGCATTCCAACATGTGTGCCGTGTTTTCTGATGCTAGCCCGCATGCACATGTGGTGTCTCCATCATAGTAGCGCCATTTCTTCCTTTGTTCCTTGCTGCAAGTGTATCCCGTTCGTAGTCTGTTCAGGCTTCTCCATGTTAACCAAGGACTATCATAGCCCCTGGCCAATTCTTCGTTCTGATTGACTAGGTCAATGTGGGCCTTCTCACGCAATCTCTTCCTCCAGTAGTTGACTCGAACTGTTTTGGGGGAGAAGTCGATTGGTTGTACACTTGTCAGGAAGGAATGTCTGGATTTGAGCCGCTTGATGGCTGGGTTGTGGCCAAACAGTGAGTGTCTGTCATCTTCCATCTGTTTGGTCCTCTCTGTTCTGGCACATACATCTCTTCTGATATCGGGTGGTGCAATTCCTGCGAGCAAATACAAGTTCTCTACGTTGGTTGGCTTTAGGCATCCAGTGATCGATCGACATGCCTGGTTTAGTGTCGGGTCCAGTTGGTGCGCATGCGATGATCTTGCCCATACTGGTGCTGCATATTCCGCTGTAGAGTAGCACAGGGCTAGTGCCGTTGTTCTGATTGTACTTGCATTTGTTCCCCACTGAGAATTTGCTAGTTTCTTCAACAGGTTGTTCCGGGTGGCCACCTTCATCTTTGTGTTCTGTATGTGCTGTTTGTAGCTGAGAGTTCTGTCGAGCGTTACACCTAAGTATTTTGGATGGGCTGTGTTCTCTAATTCTGTGTCATTCCACTTCACCTTCAATGATCTTTTGGCCTCTCTGTTCCTGAGATGGAACGCGGTGACTTGCGTTTTGTCAGGGTTTGCACGCAGACTGTTGTTTCTGTAGTATTCTGTGAGGTTTCCCAGTGCCTCCTCGATGATGTTTTCCACTTTAGGGAAAGTGGGGTACTGGGCTGTGATGCACAGGTCGTCTGCGTAGATAAAGCTCCTTGTTCCATCTTGGACTGGCTGATCATTTGTGTATATGTTGAAGAGGGATGGGGAGAGAACACTCCCTTGTGGCAGACCGTTCTTTTGTAGTCTCCATCTGCTTCGTTCGTTGTTCAGTTCCACATAGAATCTTCTGTTTGACAGCAAGTTCTGTATGACTCTACAAAGTGGGCTGTCTCGAGTTATGTTGTAGAGCTTCTGTATCAGGAGTCTGTGGTTCACTGTATCGTATGCAGCAGATAGATCAACAAAAGCGGTTCCAGTTATCATGCCTTTCTCGTAACCATCCTCAATATGCTGGGTGAGGTTCAGCAGTTGACTAGTGCATGATTTTCCAGATCTGAAACCTGCCTGTTCCTTGATTAGGTGTTGCTCGATGGTAGGTGCTATTCTGTTCAGGATCATTCTCTCATAGAGTTTGTACGTGTGACACAGGAGGGATATCGGACGGTAGCTCTTTGGTATCGTTGAGTCTTTCCCTGGCTTCAATATGGCGATGATCTTCGATTGTCTCCATATTGTCGGGATCTTGTCTCCTATGAAGCAGTTGTTGAGCATTGTATGCAGCCACTTATGTGCTTTGGGACCCAGATTCTTGAGTTGCTCCACCAGTATGTCGTCTCTGCCAGCGGCTTTGTTGTTCTTTAGAACAGCCACTCCTCTTCTATACTCCTCTTCGCTAAAAGGTGATACCATGGTAGTATCCTCCTCTGTCGCTTGGGGAAGTACAGGCTTCTTCGGTTTGGAGGGCATGCTGCCT
>JAMOMD010000232.1 GCA_027068725.1 Thermoproteales archaeon
GTAGATGTCCTCGACAGGATTGGTTGGATCACTTACTCTTACCAGTACATTTCTTCCATCATGTAGGTTCAGCTGAATATGTCCACCTTTCACAGTCGTCTTGTTCTCTATTCTGCACAGCTTGAACGATGCTTCATCTTTCTCTATTTTATGTAGACCTAGAACTTTTACCGGAACAGGGATCACTCTATAGTATTCTTGGGTGTCAACGATCTCAATGACATCCATGATTCCTACGGGGAACTTATAGTTCTTCCTGACCTTGCCATCAACCTTGAAATGCCCCTCTGCAATCAGCTTTCGTGCCTCGCGCGCCGTCTTAGCATACTTGAATATATCTCTAACAATTATCAGTAATGGCAGAGAGAAGTCTATCGGGTGAGGCCCCGGTGATGGCTTGACAGCCCATTTGTACTCCTTTCTCAGTATAGGCCAAAACCTAGGCGCTGCTAAAGCCTTTAAATGCCTCTTTCCACCCATTCTGGCCATTACTTCTCACCTTCTTCTTTTTCTTTTGTTTCTTCGACTGATGTTTCTTCAACTTCTAGCTTCTCTTTTAAAGACTTCTTTCGCTCAATGATCTCTTTTCTCCACTTATCACTTAGATCTAGCTTCACTATCATTACTTTGCTAGGATGTATTGGGTAGTAAACAGGTGTTTGATCGGCCTTCTTCATCTGAACGCCTTCTATATAGATCCTAAGCTTTCTAAGATCAACTCTGACAACCTTGCCTTCATGCCCCTTCCAGCTTCCACGCATTATTTTTACAACATCTCCTTTTCTAACTGGCAGTCTTCTTATACCGTATTTTTCTCTGAGCTCCCTGCTTAGAGGAGCTGTCATTAGTTTACGTCTTAGATGTAGAGGTGCGTTATAGAGTGCTTTCCTCTGCTTACTAGGCTTAGCTGATGATGTGAGTCCCATAATTTGTCACCTCTAGATGATCATTGTTGCGATGTTAGCGATCTGAGGCCATCTCTCAGCGGCCTCTCGTGCTATAGGGCCTCTTATCTCACTGCCCTTTGGAGATCCTTCCGGAGTAACTATAACTACTGCGTTATCTTCGAAAGCAATCCAGGTCCCATCAGGTCTCCTGAACGGTCTCCTCTGACGCACAACTACAGCCTTGACAACCTGTTTACGCATTTCGGGAACTCCCTTCTTAACGGTGACAACTACAAGGTCTCCCACGCCTGCTGGCGGTATTCTTCTGAGTCTGCCCTTGTAGCCGGGAACGCCGATGATTTTAACCTCTTTAGCACCACTGTTATCCGCTACCTTTACATATGATCCTACCTGTAATCCAGTGTTGATCCTTCTACGTGATTTAGCCGGTCTTCCCTTTCTTCCTTTCGGCATTACTTACCACCTGCCCTCTTAACTACTCCCAATACAACGAAGGAAACAGTTTTTGCGAGAGGCCTTGTCTCTCCAACTATTACTTCATCGCCTTCTTTAGCGTTTATACACGGAGGATTGTGTGCATGTATCAGTGTGTGTCTTTTTTCGTATCGTTTATACTTCTTAACATAATGGTAATAATCATGTCTTACAACAACTGTTTTCTGCATCTTAGAGCTAACAACGACACCTCTGAATATCATTCCCCGTACTTTGACGTGTCCATGCCAAGGACACTTGGGGTCATTACACTCGCTCTCCGGAGGCTCTATGCCTGGAATACCGATATTTCTTGGCTTAGTCACTCTTCTTCCCCACCTACTTAATCATATTCTTTAACCTATCTTCCGGTCTAGCTAAAATCTGAGACCCC
>JAMOMD010000233.1 GCA_027068725.1 Thermoproteales archaeon
TACTGCGATACCTTTTTCGCATGTTGTAAACATTGTACTACACATTCTTAGAGAAGTAGGTAGAATTCTGAGACAGAGAGGCTATGAGCATCTTATAATTATCCTAGACGAGGCCTACACATCTAGCGTGGAGATGGCAGTAGCAGAAGTTAAGCAGTTTATAGAGATTTCGTACAATATTATGAAAGATATTGAGAAAATTTATGGACTTAAAACTTCAATATTTGTAGTAACTAGATACGAAACTATTGTAAACTCGCTCATGAGAGCAAGTAGCAAATGTAGCTTTAGCATGATGTGGAATCTTGACAAGGTGTCGACTGAGAAGCTCTGTAGAATTAGAGGTCATTTACAAGGGCCTGATCTCGATACTCTGTATAAAATCACTGGTGGTAATCCACGTGAGCTGGAGTTCTTGATAAGCAATGGTATTAGAAGGTGGATTTACGAGGTGACGAGCCGAGTAGTAATGAACAGTAAGGTGAGGGAACTTCTATTAAATGAAAAATATCGCGAGGCTCTTAGGCAGCTTGTAAACAATGTTGATGAACTTGATTATGTTGATGAGAATGTTAGGCAAGTCCTGCTACAGGAGAACTTCATAATATTTCTACTACCAGATGATTTCTTCCTCTCAGGAACGAGACCGAAGACGAGCATCGAGCTGGGCATCGGAGATGTTTATGCATGGGAGCTTCCCGTCTACATGTATGTGTTCGACGTACTTGTAAGAGAGCCTGACCTCATTAGACAGCCAAGTGAAATTGCGAGAAAGGTCCTGGAGAACGTAGGTGCTAGACCTGTGTAGGAGCCTTCTTATTACACATCTCCTTCATTATGGCCGATATTTCTCTTATTGTATCAACATTTACATCACTAATCTGAAGTACATTTCTCGTTACTTCTACTTCTCTACCTGTGAGCTTATCTACGGCTCTCTTAACAATCTTCTTCTTATACACTAATGTTCCTGTAAGTTTCCAAGGCTCAGTCCTCACGTGCTGTCTCAAGTCACATATTAGATCGTCAATGTTTGGTGTATATCCTTTCCTATAGATTCTCTTTCGCGCAGCTATGCTTCCCAGATAGTTGTTTGTTCCAACTCTTGCTCTGTACAGTACGTATTTTATTACATCGTCTACCTTGTCTATCTTAATAACTCTCGAGTCAAAGTACAGTGGCTTTTGCAATATTTTTGTTACTGTTGCTGCAGCTATTCCTGCTGTTATGCTAATTATCTTGAATACTCTTCCTCCATATGGCATGTATCTGAGAAAGAACACGTTTATCTCATCAGACACGACATGCGCCATGTCTGCACCCATGTTCTGCATAATCTCCTTCGCAGCCTCGATCAATGCCTCGTGAACCTTCCTATCACGCGGCCACTCGTACTCTCTCAGCCTATTACCAAACTTGACACCATCAAGCCTAACAATGAACGGCGGCTCAACTACACCACAGGTTATCTCCCTACTCTTAAAGTAAGCATTGACCTCACCAACAGGAAAACCAATCAAGAGCGACAATGTCTCTCTCACAGGGTCAAGAACTTACCTACCTACAAAAACGACACGCAGAATGCTATTTCTCAAAATGTAGCAAGTCCATGTACCTTATTGAGTGCGAGTGTAGAACGCCTAAGCTGTTGTTGAGTACTTAATGAGAGGTGAGCAATAGCGAGTGAAGACTAGACCTTGAATTTCGTTTCAAATTGTAATTCTCCGGATTGAAATGGATTAGATTTAGTCTCTATAATCTTCTCAATAAGTAGT
>JAMOMD010000234.1 GCA_027068725.1 Thermoproteales archaeon
TCAGGGTGCGGCTACCGTAAAGATAATTAAATTGCCAGGGAATGACACAGTTGAAACTTTGACTGTGCCCAAGGATGTCTCATATAAGGAATTTGAAATTAGCGGCTTGGCGTCTGGATTCTACTATGTCGAGATAACTTGTGGAACTAAAAATTGGAACACTCTTGCGAATAGCAGCACTTACTTGCCGTACGTTATATACATCTACAACGCCTTCCCGACAATCAGCATAACCCTTGAGAACCCGAGAACACCAATCGCCAAGGGTGATGATGCATACTTCAAGATCCAGGTTACTGGACTTGACAGGGCTACAAAAGTTTACGCCAACCTTACCGGTCCAGGGATAAGCAAGTCCTACAATAAGACTCTCGGCGGAGCGAACGGTACAGTCTGGTATCTGTCAATAGGTACGAACAACTGGAACAGCGGTCAGTACAAGCTTAAGGTAAGAGCTCGCAACTCTACCAAGACCTACTACTTTAACGTTGAGGGTGTTAGTGTCACCGCTGATGTGCCATCTGTGTTAAGAACCACATCAATGTATCTATATACTATCCGAATGGAAGTACTACCAGATTAGCATATAACAAGAGCTGGATATCTATTAAGTCTGATGGAACTTGGGAGTGCCCAATCTCGTGGGTTCCTACTCTCAGCAACAGCACACCAACAGGCAGCTACAAACTTGTGGTAACAGCTATAGCCACTAAGAATGAGTCTGATACTGAAACCTACTACATCCTTGTCAAGGAGCCAACAATCAAGATTAACCTTGCTCCAAGCTACGTTAGGGGCGAAGGCTTCCATTTGGAGGGTACAAGCAACCTCGGTGCCAATGTTGGCCTGAAAATTACTATAACTGGTGGCAACCTTGACAAGTGCCCACTCCTCATTACAGACACATCCAACACTTCTTCGGCAATTGGTACTTGGAGTAGCACATCTGCAAAGCAGATAATATACGTTAATACTTCTGCAGATGGCAGCTGGCAGACTGAGAAGGTTTACATAAATCCGAACGCAGCTCGCACAACCTACACCGTTACAGTCGAAGTAGTCAAAAGACCATCTATCCTTGCAGTTGGTACCATTAATGTCGTCAAGGCAACTCTCACCGCAAAGCTCAGCATGAGCACACTCACTCTCGGTAGCCAGGTAACGCTCAAGGGTACAAGCCCGGTTGAGGACATCTTCCTGCTTACAAGTGATAAGAATGTCTTCGAGAACGTTGGAGAGATTCAGT
The DNA here is from genome assembly GCA_027068725.1 of Thermoproteales archaeon. GTDB lineage: Archaea > Thermoproteota > Thermoprotei > Thermoproteales > Thermocladiaceae > JAADER01. Next base: position 1,247 of record JAMOMD010000234.1, read on the forward strand.
CAAGCGATAAAGGTACTGCTACAGACTCTTGGCCATACACACCAATGCACATTAAGACTATAGCTGGCGGTAACACATTCGAAGTCACACTCAAGGTTTGTGACAACGCTAGCTACGGCACGTACACACTCTACGTAATAGCTTCGCCAGACGGAATACACTACGACCTGTCTAAGGACGCTTACCTCCAGCTCCCAGTCACGATAGCACCAGTTGGCATTCTCTACGCACCGGACACCTTCACAATTACACAGGGTTCTGCCAAGAAGATCTTTATCGAGGTTAACGCCAAGCCGAACGATGTCGTCTACGCCTGTTACACTCTTGAGGGCCATGGAGTGGACATTAAGAAGGGAGCTACACCAAAAAGAAATCTGGTATCATTTAGTAATCACAATCAGCTCGTGAAGTGGAACGAAACAGCTAACGGCACATACTGGATGTTCACAACTATCTATCCGTACTACAATACGACCGGTAAGTATCTTGAGTCGAGTTACAATGCTACCAATG
>JAMOMD010000235.1 GCA_027068725.1 Thermoproteales archaeon
TGAGATAGTCAGGAAATATGCCGATACCTATAATGTATAGTCGTGCCACAGGTACTGTGTGGACATTCTCCACTTAATAATAGCGGAGAGCGCACTAGAAGTCATATCAGTAAAAGGAAGACTTGAGGTACTTGACCGCTCGAAGCATCATAACTTACTTAGACGAATGGAAAAGTCACACAAGAGAGGTCGACCTGACATAGTTTATCTTACCCTTCAAGTGACCCAGTACAGTCCAATAAATGCGCGAGGCTTATTAAGAACGTACATTCATACAATAGATAATCACGTCATTTATGTAGATCCAGAAACTAGAATTCCTCATAATTACATAAACTTCATAGGCTTAATAAGACAATTATATCAAATAGGCAGAGTTCCTCCTCAGGGAAAACCCTTACTAATACTTGAACGTCTATCTCTTAAGCAGCTAATAGAGAGGCTAAAGCCTGATACTGTAATTCTCCTAGATGATATTAAGGGAAGATACTCGACTTTTAGAGAACTTGTAGAACAGTTAATTAAAGTTGAGAAGCCTTGTGTAATTATTGGAGGCTTTCCACATGGAACTTTTGAAGAGACTACGTACGAATTAGCGAGCGATATAGTCAGGATAGGAAATTTCACCTATAATACCTTCCTAATATGTGCAAAATTACTTACCTACCTTGAGCAACGGCTTGGGATTGAGGAGTAGAACTAGTTTCCTGAGAGTTCTCTTTCCTTGATTTACGTCTCCTCTTCATTGATCGCAACATTTTTGCGTATGCAGCTAAGGGATTCTTGACCTTACATGCACCATTTACAGGACAGAGTCCAAGACTAATGAGCTCATCACAGTTTGGTGGCATGTAGAATTTCCTACCACCGACAAGTCCTGCAATATGCATGACCTGGTACCTAGTCTTCTTCTCGTCAAAGTCTGCGACAGTTCTGAACAGGTTCACAACCTCCTCAACAGCTTCTTCAATCGTCTTACCCTCGTACTCCGTTAGTACATGTAGCATAAATGCGGCAAGCGTGAATCTTGCCATATGGCTTGGATTACCACCATTTCTAATATCGTTAAGTATGGCCTCTATACATGGCGGGTATCTCCTAACACCATCTGCTTCACTACCACCTGTAGTTGCTACTAGTTGTACAGTACCACCGTACTTTCGCCTAAGTCTATCAAGCTCTTCTCCAAGTTTCTCACTAACAATGTCCTGTACAAAAGTGTTCTCAGACAGTGACTCAAGCGTTTTCAATATATTCCTTTCTACAGCTTCTTCAACAAGCCTAATCAAGTCATTGTAGGTAAGTAAGACAAATCCTTTAACAAGATACCTATTTATAAGCTTCCAATTTGGATCATTCTTTGGCATAAATTTGAGATAGTCCCACACAGGAACAGCAACATCATAAAATATTAACAATCGCTCACACGCATCAGGAATAGCATCTTTAACTCTCTTAACATTTATACCAAACTCTCTTGCAAGATATATCACGCATTCTCTATCAACTTCAAGTGCAAGATTTTCACTCATGTACTTACTCTCAACATCTGCAAACCTAACCCAGACTCTCCGAGGTAGCTGAGATACCACCAATAATGCTCCATAATGTGATATGAGTGTCTTCTCAACATCGTCAAACTGAAGAACCTTACCTTTGCCAAGTATTGACTCTACCTGATCGATTACCAGCCTAAGATTATCTCCGTCAAGTAGCACAGATATGTCAATGTCTGCTATTCTCTGCTTCGCCTCTTTACTAAATGGAAACCTGGTAACAAATCGCTCATAGTCCTCAGCTAGGCACTTAGGTATCAGGAACACGTGCCTCTCAGATTACAGTAACCTATTCGCAATATAAGACTCGTATGAAAAATAGGGAGTAAGAGTGGGGCAAAATACAGTGTATAGATAGGAGAGTAAAAGTCGAGGCTGCGAAGTTACAGGAAGTGAAGCTTGTCGATTATGAGTGCCTTACTGAGATCGTGTATGTTACTTATCTTAATGAATAATCCTCCTCCCATTCTCGAGATCTTCATTAGCAAATCATCGTCGCTGTTCTCCCCAATTGCTATTGTTGAGACAGTTGCTCCCTGTCTACGTAGTCTCATGACTTCTCTAATGCATAGCTGTGCATTGACTGTTCTACCATCGGTCACACATACAATATGCTTAGCACTGCTCTTAGACTTGCTCAATACTTCACGTGCTCGCTCTAGTGCGTGTGCTAGGTTTGTTCCACCTCCAGCATATACATAACTCAGGAGATACAACATGTACTTCCAGTACTTCTTAACCTGATGAAGTGTCCATAGTACATCTGCACGGAAGTTAAACAGTATGAGAGCAAGCTTATCATTTGTGTTAGTCAGGAATTGCACGTACTTGGATACTGCGTCTTTGGCAATGTCTATCTTCTGCATACCCCAGCTAAGCTCTCTCATGCTGCCAGACACGTCAAGGCATAGTACAAGGTCTATTGACTTCACGTTAGCATACTCCTTCACAACAATATCTCTCGACGTGATCATCTTGCCCATGAGTGATTTCCTACTTATGTTTATGGCAGTCTTGTACAAGTCAATGTTTGAGTAGCTGTCTCCAAACTTGAACTCTCTCATATTGACAACATATGTTGGATATCTGTCAGAACCTACGAATTTCATAACTTTCATCTGTGCCATATCAGACGAATATCCTCTTGTTCTTCTTCTGAACTCCTCTAGGATCTTCTTATCACCCTGTGTCAATTTTGTATAAGTTGTCTGTCCGACCAGACCATAGCCCCTTAAGTATTTTTCAAGCTTCTTCAGTACTTGAACCTTCTTAATTATGTTAGCATCATACCTAACAAACATGTTTATTAGCTGTGCAAGATTCATGAAATTAACTGTTCCAACACCACCATAGAAGGCCTCGTATATCGTTGATATCATCTGTTCCATCTCATCATTCATTGAGACTTCCTCAACCTGCGTATTCACTATCTCTCCTGTTGTTCTTAGACTCGCAGTTCTGCCACTATACATTGCCTGTCCCTGCCTTAGTCCTGAAAGCGATACATCTTCGCTGACGCTGGAAGTCAAGACATTGAGATCAGTCTCCTCCTCTCCTCTCTCGCCTGGTCTTCTCTCAGAACCAGTGCGAGACCTAGCTCTAAGCTGGCCAGTACCTGAGCTTGCTCTATCTCCAGTAGCTTGCTTCTGCTCTAGTTCTCGCTTCTTAGGTGCATGTCCCTGTTTCGCAAATTCGTCAAAGCCTCTGAGTACCCTATTGAGCGCGTACTCAAATGCTTCCTCGAGAATTAGCTTCTTCTCCTCAGGATTCTGCGTCTCGACTGATAGTAGAAGATTCTGAATGCCTACTCGAGTAATAATTTCTCTTAGCTTATCTTCATCGAGGTTTCCTTGTTCTAGGAGAATCCTGAAGTATATGTCAGCTGCAGCTGCCTCGTAACTTCTTATAGAGCCTGGTCTAATAACACGTGAGTCAGAGCTCAGGTACTCGTACACGTGCTCGAGTACCTGATTTATTAATGATATAGGATCTAGAGGTAGCTCTGTCTCTACCATTACTGTGCTGTTAGACAGATCTCAGAACTGACTTATAAATCGAATTGCGTGGTTCAGACCTATCTTTTATATGAACGCTTTGCAATAATGAGAGCTTCGTCAAACTTCTTCAGTAGATACTCCTTCTTCTCCTGCTCTGACGAGAAGTTTCCTCTTATTGTAGATACCATGTTTTCGACAAGTTCTACTTTGAGATCGTTTATGGAGGGCTCACGTCCTTCAAGCCAAGCCCTCGACATTGCGTTAGCAAGGGCAAATATTGCACTCCTGATGCTTGGCCCAACCTCGATATTACTATCCTGAACGAGTAGTGTTACGAAGTTTGTGGTTAGCTCAACAAGGAAGTCAGGTACCTTAACTCCAAGATGCTCAAGTAGTGCATTAGATTTCCACTCAAGAATACCACGTAGCACCTCTCTGTCAGGATAGTTTATCTCTATGACTTTCATTCTGTCTGCTAGAGCCTCACTCAGCTCGTAAACTCCAGAATACTCGGCAGGATTCGATGTTGCAATTACTAGGAAGTCACTCCTTATTCTAAATCCTCTAATGTAGACGTAGTGCTCCTGAAGTGCTTGTAGTAGAGCAGCTTGACTATATGGGTTTAGTCTGTTTATCTCGTCTAGTATGAGTATTCTACCATGTGCAAGAACTAGAGGACCTGGTATGAATGCGAGTGGATGATCCAGACCTGCTTGTAGTGCTACTGCTATGTCAATATCTCCAGTGAGCTCTGTAGCAGTCATGTGACTATGACATGCAACCTCTATGTAGGGTGGATCTGCTATGGCTAGTATCTCAGCAATAGTCTCGGCAAGTGTTGTCTTTCCAACACCTACAGGACCCATTATCAGGACGTGACGTCCAATGGCCAGACTACTCAGTAAATCTAGAGCAACGTCTCCAAGTCCCTTGAGAACCTTATCAAGCTCTGATAATATCTTCCTGACGCCCTTAGTTCTTATTGCCTCTGCAACAAGCTTCTCGACCTGTATAGGCTCTCTCTTGAGTAGATCGGAGAGTCTTGGAAGATTCTCAAGAAGCTTATCACTATACTGGTTCTGACTCGTGCCTGTTTTTGCCTGTTCACTTGTGTGCTTTCTCAAAACCATTATATTCGCAACATCTACAACGTGTACAGACCTATTAAACGTTTGCAATATGCAGATAACATTATTGCCCAAGGCTGACTAGTAAGGTATTTAATTCTTCACTACACAGTGACCCAAAGCGACCTAGACCTGCGCGGTGGGATCATGGTATCTCGAACAAACTATATCGAGGAGGGGGACATAAGTGAGTTTGAACTAAAATCAAAGCCAACAGACCCTAAGTCAAAGTGGATACAGAGAATAATTCGCTCAATAAGCATGTACTACAAGAGATGTCCTTACTTCGACATGAAGACTGGAATATGCTTCATAGCATATGACAGAGAGGATAACAGATGTCCAAGAGATGGCAAGTACGAGGGATGCAAAATACTTGAGGAATTCCTATCAAAGAAGTACGATGAGATAAAGGCAAGCGGCAAACCTCTTCCATACGACTTCAGGGATCTAGCACTCGTGTAGTATCTCGAGAAGTCTCAGCTGTTTCTAATAGGAAACACTTCGCTTTAATCTTTAAAATGTTACGTTTAGTTTCACTTCTTTGAGGCGTCTCATGCAGATATATGCCATAGAACCGGGCAAGCTTCTACGAATAGGTGGTCCAGCAGCTGTCCGAGTAATAGAGGGAGAAGTCTACGTAATGGGTAAGGTGTATGGACCTGATTCGCGGTTTACGGTTCTCCGTGCCAGAAAAGTCATAGTAAAGCCTAGAACAGCTGCAAAGCTTGAGATAACGCTTGGCCCTGATGGTTCTGTCGAGGAGGCGAGACCTGAAGAGGAGGTAATAGATGTGTGGGAAGATGCAATATCGAAGCTGAACCTCGATGGTATAACGATAGTGCTTGGCGCGATGGATGTTGGTAAAACAACACTGACCGTAATGCTCGCGAACAAGATAGCTAACAACAATAAGCGCGTTGGAATAATAGACGCTGACCTAGGACAGAATGATTTGGGACCACCTGCAACAGTCGATGCGGCGATTCTAGAGCCAGGACAAGCAATAACTCACCTCAGGATGCTTCGCCCAATAAAGGCCATGTTCCTGAAGACTACTAGTGTTGAGCGTGTCTGGCAGGACGTTATTGCTGCTGTGAAGAAACTCTCGGATTATTTACTTGAAGTTGAGAAGGTCTCATCCGTCATCGTAAACACGGATGGCTGGATTTCAACTGAGCGAGCAGTGGAGTACAAGACTAGTCTAGTAGAGAAGCTTGAGCCCTCTAACGTGATTGTCATAAGAAGAGCAGATGAGGCAGATAGTCTACTTAAGGCTCTTCAAGAAAAGCTTCAGGACAGGGTTAACATAACAGTACTTCCTGCTCCACCAGCTGCACGTATCAGAAGCAAAGAAGATAGGAGAATACACAGAGAGATGGGTTATGGAAAGTATCTGACTCCGCCAAGAGATGTCAGCGTAGACCTGAAATCTACACCAATAGTGAACTTTCCGATATGTGCAGGTATGCCACTTAAGCAAGACCTTCTAAACCTTGTAAGAAGAGTCGTGCGCCAAAACATACTTCACTGCGAGCTTATTGGAGGATGCATGGTTGCTATTGTTCCATCACTCCAGAAGAAGGATCCTGAAATACTTGACATGCCTGCAGGTGGCAAAGTTATATTACTACCACAGGGCTGGGAAAAGGGACTTCTCGTAGGACTAGAAGACGAGAACAATTTCCTTCTCGCACTTGGCCGTCTGAAAAAGATATACTACAATAACTCGAAAGCAATAATTACGATATCTAAGAATTTCACAGACCTATCAAAAGTACATCATATTAGACTAGGCATGATTAGACTAAACGAACAGTTTGAAGAAGTAGAGAAAGTTAACTACATAACCAGGCTAGAGAACCTTGTACTAGGTAAGAGAGGAAAATGATGAAGGTCTGTAGCGCTGAGCAGAAAGTGATGAGCTAGCTGAATCCTGACTACTCTCTTCTCTCCTTAACTTGAACACCCAGACTTCGGGCAATGTTAATCAGCTTCTCAAGACTGCTCCAGGATTTTGACTTCACGATAATGATGTTACCGTACTGCTCGACCTGTAGTCCAAGTTTACTCAGGTACTCACGTAACTTACCATAAGCTTCGCTGTCTAGAATAGCAACAAAATATCCGTCAGGAGTTCTCTTTCTTCCAACATTTATAGTATTTCTCTCTACTAGCTTAACCATCTCTGTGCAAGTTCTATTAATTCACTTAATACGTTAACCGCAGTCTCTAGAGGTCCTCCTCCTACTCCTTTTATGAGTATGTTATTGTAATCAGTCTCTATCCTGACAGCATTTAGAAGATACTTTACCTGCGCTAAATCGTCAGAAATATCTAGTTCAATAGGTGCAACTTTTGCCTTTTTCTTCTCAACGTCTAACACTGCAAGAAGTTTAACACATTTCTTATTTCTTCTAAGCTCCTGTATGTAGTCCTCTGTTAAAGCTGTTATACCAACTCTCTCAACGTCCTGAAAAGCTATGTCGAGCCCAAGCGTATTTGCAATAATTGTAATTTTTGCTGCAGCATCAATACCTTCTAAGTCAAGTGCTGGATTTGCTTCCATTACTCCTATTTTTCTAGCTTCCTCTATCGCGTCGTTTAGTGTATAGTTGTCGAAGAATACTCTTGTAAGTATGTAGTTTGTTGTTGCATTTAATATTCCTTCAACTTTCTTTATGCTATGTGCAGCAAGGTGCTTGAGAACGTCTATTATGGGTACGCCTCCGAACACTGTTGCCCTGTAACCATATGGTACTCTTCTCCTCTTTGCAAGTCCTGTAAGTTCCCTAAACCTGAGTACGAGCGGTGCCTTATTTGCGGTGATTACACCTATTCCACGTCGAAGAGCCTCAAGCTGGTACGTTAATCCTGGCTCTCCTGTCTCATAGTTTGCAGGAGTTAAGTCAATCAGAAAGTCAGGTATTGTATAGTCAAGGACCTTGCATATGTCGTGAGTGACATGGCCCATGCCCGATTTTGCAAGTCCTCCTCTTGGAAGTTGTAGCATCTTGCTAAGCTCATCGCGCGTGAATGGTCTATCTGTCCTATACACGAAACCGCTCGAATCTCCTACTCCCACGACCTCTATCTTGAGTCCGTGCTGTCTCTCGATTAGTTCATCCTTATCAAGGAGCAGTTTTACTAGTCCTCTACCAACATTTCCAAAACCTGCAATAACTATCCTTACGTTAGTCACAGTGAGAAGTAGCTAAGTACCCTTACTAGAGTCTTAACTTGTGTGATGAGGAAGAACCGCCCCTGAAATATTGATGAGAGTCCCGCGGTACTGATTTTACTACTAAACTAATTCAGGTATCGCCAACTGCTAATTTAATCCCCCAATCTCAATAAGCTGTGAGCTCAGTACTAGGTCAGCTTATTGGGCTACTCTTCTGGCTATTCCTGATACTGCTATTTGTGGAGCCTACACTAAGGTTCAGAGCTCTACAGCTTGCTAGACTACGACTACTCAGAGAGATGGAGTTGAAGTACTCTTGGCGTGTAATAACATTAATTCACCGAGAAGAGCAGGTAAGATTCTTCGGAATTCCAATATATAGATACATCGATATCGAGGACTCAGAAGCAATAATAAGAGCAATAAGAAGCACACCACCTGACGTACCTATAGCACTGATCGTTCACACACCAGGTGGACTAGTCCTAGCAGCAATGCAAATCGCTATGGCACTCAAGAGACATCCTGCAAAGAAGATTGTCATAATACCACACTACGCAATGAGCGGAGGCACATTAATCGCACTGGCAGCCGATGAGATCCTGATGGATCCGAACGCTGTACTTGGCCCACTCGATCCTCAGCTCTCTGTGAGAGGACAGATGATTCCTGCACCAACAATACTAAAAGTTGCCAAAATGAAAGGCGACAAAGCAAGCGATGAGACACTAATGCTCGCAGACATTGCAGAAAAAGCAATCAAAGAAGTACAAGAATTCATAGTCTACCTCCTAAAAGACAAG
>JAMOMD010000236.1 GCA_027068725.1 Thermoproteales archaeon
ACCTTATGTGAACTGTTGCTAGAACTACCTTATCACTATTCAAAACCTTCTCAACAGTTGGAAGAAACTTCCTATGAAGAAGCTCCATCGGCCCAATCTCGTCAATAACTATGAGATCAGCCTCAGCTACTGCTCTCTCAAGTATCTTTATCGCTATGTCCTCTATCGCAGACAAGTTCACACGATACTTTCCTATTCTTGGACCATCCCTGAACATTGATACGTGTGCAAGCCAATCTTCAGGACCCTCTCTGCCAATGGCCTTCGATATGCTCATGAGTTTGAAACCTACTCTAGTTCCTCCTTCACGAACTTCCTGAGTTATGAAACCATCAATCCTGTACTTGTCAAAAAGAGCCTCGGCAACACGCTTTACGAGAGTTGTCTTTCCTACGCCTGGTCTTCCTGTTACGAAGAATATCCTGCGTCTTGTCGACATTTACGGTACCTTTACGAGAAAGCCATGTATCTGCATTAGATGTAGTAGAATATCGACGTACCTTGTTGTCTTGAACTCGCACTTCCTACACACGAAGTACTTCCTTCTATGGAACGAGTTTCTCGAGTATGGCTCAACGCGCTCGTAGAACCACTCTGAGTACTGGCTTGTCTTCCTAGCATGCTCTAGGAAGCCTCCATCGTACTGCACTACTCCAGGCCTTACCTGATCGAGCTGTGCAGCAATGTCAAACTTGAACTGCTTACCTGTGAATGGGCATGTTATTGTTCCTCTAAGGAACTTCCTACCATCAGCCTTGTAGCTCAGCACTTCGAGGTTAACGTACTTTCCCTCAATCTTCTTCACAGGAACTACAATGGCTGGCGTAGACATGTCTTGAAGCGTGCTTGAGAATTCTCTTTTAAGTCTTGTCTCTTCCTGAGCACGTGACTTGACTTTTTATATTCAGCTAGCATAGTCGTGAAGGAGCTAGTCATGCTAAATGAGATGCTAGAAAAATTGAGAACATTCATTGAGCAGGGCATCGATCTCTACCATAGGAGACTCATAGCACTTGCAGGAGACAACAATGAGAAGCTCGCACAGTACGCAGCCAAGATCTTGAACATATTTATTGAGACATGGAGAGCTAAGGGACAGCAGCTTCCTGCAACAGGACTCTACATGTATCAGCACGACGCAGCTGAGAGTAGTAAACGCCTAGAACTCTTCAAAAGATACGCACAGGCAGAGGGAATAAAAGACGTCGATGTCCAGTACAAGCCATATAAAGAGACGGACAAACTGCTTGGCACAACTTTCGATTTTGCAATACTTGACCTGATAGATAACTTGAAGCCAAACGACGTAGGGCGACTAGGAGGCGTTGTTAGAGGTGGTGGAATATACATACTGCTACTTAGACCGCTTCACAGCTGGACGCGATATCTCACAAAATTTCAGGAACAGCTACTAGTACCACAATATGGTCCGCAAGATGTTAGACATCTACTCAAGAAGAGGTTCTGGAAAAAGCTACTTGAGCATGATGGCATAGCTGTGATCGATGTTGATCATGACACATTTATCAAGGGGCCAAACCTGAAGCCAGAGGTAACTCCATGGAGAAGACCTGAGATTCAGATACCTGAGAAGAGGAGATTCCCACCTACCATATACAAGCTAGCTAAGACTCAGGATCAGGTAAACGCACTCAAAGTCCTTGAAGCACTTCTCGATAAGCCTAGGAAAGGCGAGAAGATTAACGTTGTAATAATTGCGGACAGAGGCAGAGGAAAATCAGCAGTAATCGGTCTC
>JAMOMD010000237.1 GCA_027068725.1 Thermoproteales archaeon
GTCATTATCACCGGCTGGACGTCCATTGTTATCTCTTTGCTTGCAGTCTCCTCAAACATTCCGCTGTCTGGATCCTTGGTGTAGAGGTGGATCGTAAGCGTGTAAGTACCAACCGGAAGCAGCTTTTCAGTATTCATGTTTGTGTAATCTGAAACCAAGACTTTTCTTATAGTGTCATAGTATGGATAGATCGTAGCAAACATCCAGTATGTACCGTTAGCTGTTTCATTCCACTTTACAAGCTGGTTGTTGTTTGCGAAAGTAACAGATGTAGTTGATGGTGTTGCACCCTTCTTTATGTCAACACCGTGACCCTCAAGAGTGTAGCAGGCATAAACGACATCATTCGGCTTTGCGTTAACTTCAACGAAGAGCTTCTTAGCAGATCCCTGAGTGATCGTGAAGGTGTCCGGTGCATAGATTATTCCAACTGGCTCAATTGTTACTGGAAGCTGGATGTAAGCATCCTTGGAGAGGTCAAAGCTTGTACCGTTAGGCGATGCCACAACGTAGAGCGTGTAAGTGCCATAGCTAGCGTTCTTGCTGACCTTGAGTGTAACCTCAAACGTGTTACCCCCAGCTATCGTCTTTATGTGCATTGGCTTGTACTGAGCAGGCAGAGTGGCTACATTTGCTGCCTTATCACTCGGTGGCATCTCTCCAACATTCTCGAAGACGTTCTTGTCACTTGTAAACAGGAATATGTCCTCAACCGGGCTGGTACCCTTGAGAGTGACCTGGCTACCGAGAGTTACTGTGCTCATGCTGAGTTTGGCCGTGAGTGTTGCCTTAACAACATTGATTGTACCGACAGCGATCACGGAAGGTCTGTTAGCTACGTAGACCTTGACTGTGTATGTTGTGCGAGCTGCGTGCGGGTTGATGTAAAGCTTCTCAGTCTGCCAGCTACCGTCAGCGGACGTGTACACATATATGTTTTCGTAAGGTACGCTAGCACCGGGCACCCAGACGCCGCTTGCTGGTACTGAGAATGGGTTGCTTGTGTCATTGATCAGGAGTGGATAATCATTGAGGTTACCACCTGTAATGTGGATTACAAGAGCAACATTGGCACCCAAGTTGCTTGTACCCTGCACATGGAGACCTTCACCTCTAACGTAGGATGGTGCAAGGTTGATAGATATTGTTGGCTCCTTGACCAACACATAATACGTTTCAGTGTCATCTTCGGTCTTAGTGGCAACAGCGTGCACTACTACTTTGTAAGAACCAGTAGCTGTTGTAGAGGCAAGAGCTGGTGTCCAATCGTTTACGCACTCCCAAGTGCCATCAGACTTAATATGCACGTTGGTCGCCTTGTATACAACCACACCAGATGGGTTGTATATTGTAACATTTACGTGGTTGAGAGTTCCATTGTCATAAACGGATCCTGTCTCGGCTAGATTGCTTGTACCCTCGATTTTTATGCTCTGACCCAGATAAACCACAGATGGTAAGTTCGCTGTAACACTTACTCCCTCAACCTTGAAGGTCATAGACTTCTTAGAGTCCAGCGCATGAACGGTAATCTTCCACTCACCAGAGTTGCTGTTGTTAGTCGGTACATGGAGATACCAGATTGTACCATACTTCCAGCCAAGTGTCTTGGTGTACACTAACTTGTTGGCAAAAGGACCTGTAACATTAGCGTAAACTGTAGTGGGTCCAGCCAACCCTGTAACGTGAATAGTGAAGTAAGCATCGTCACCCTTTGCTATAGGTGTTCTTGGGTTGTTAAGCGTAATGCTAATTG
>JAMOMD010000238.1 GCA_027068725.1 Thermoproteales archaeon
CTACATTCTTAACAAATTCTCTCCAATTTTTCAATATACTGATCCTACGTTGTAACCATTTTCCAATATCTCTCGACAAGCTCAAGCACCTTCTCAGTGATCTCTACTAGAGGCTTAACATCCTCCACATCGACCTGAGCTGTACCATACTGACCTAGTGTTCGCGCGTTTTCAAGTAGCACAAGTTTCTCCCTGTTCATCTGTACAAATTCCCGAATCTCTCTTAGACAATATTCAGGAAGTAGTCTGTTACTTATTATGAATGACAGAAGCTGACGTATAGAATGTGTTCGCGGAGGCTCGAAGCCAAGCTTCACTATGAGCGACTTTACTGCTAACTGTGCAGCAATTTCGAGTTCTACTGCTGCAACATCGTATCTTCCTTTCAATATGTTATCTTTAGCAGAGTCTAGATAGCTTCTTGCCCTCGTAAGAAGTAGCTGTGCATAGTGTATGCTCATGTTTTGTCTCCTGTCTGAGAAGGTTAAAAGACGACATGCTCACTAGTTCACAGGTCAGGAACTGCAATGAGCAGAGATGTTGAACAATATGCTGAGCTCTGTAGTATTGACTGTAAGAGGTATATTGGTATTGTAAGTAGACAGCTTCCAAGTATTGTCAGTTTGTCGGAATCGAAGGTACACATCATTTCTGAGTGTCCTGTTGATATTCCTGTAGGTTCTTACCTAGTCATCGAGGCAAGGACAAGTAACAAGAAGTATCTTGCAAGAGTTGCTGAGTCGACGCTGCAGGATGTGTATGCTATAGCTAAGATGCCTGTCCTGTCTATTGAGCAGGAACTTCTTGTTCATGTACGTCCACTTCCACGACTTGTTGCTGTTGATCTAGTCGTCGAGTGTCAGGACAACGTCTGCACAGCGCCTGTTACGCCAGTTGAGATTCATTCTTTGGTAAGATTTCCTGAACCTGGCGAAATCTCTAAGATGCTTAATCTACCACAGAGTGGTCTCAAGATAGGGTACCTAGCTCTTCCTGATGGGAGATATTTCGAGAGTGAGCACGTGTACCTTCCTGAGCTTGCTCTTCATCACCATATTCTTGTTGTTGGAACAACAGGAAGTGGAAAGACGGTCTTCCTGAAGAACTTGATATACGAGCTTCTGAGAAGTGGTACTGGACGTGCACTAGTTCTTGACACAGTTGGACATTACCATCATGTAGTCTTTCCTGAACTACGTAGACTATGCGTGATCTTACCAGTGACAAGGAGGTATGCTAGAAAACTCAAGTATCTAGCCTCTAAAATAGTTGACAAAGTAGATCAGGAAGAGGAGCCGTACAAAATTGCAGCTCTTGCATATGCTCTAGCTATTGCACAGGACTATATTGATAGAACATTTCTTGCATTTGGAATACCAGCAAAATTGAGAAAAGTTAAGGTTAAGGCAAAGTACAGACAGGAAAACGATAATTCTTGGATAATACTAATAAAACATGTTGATATTGAGCTCCTATTAGAAAAGCATAAGGTAAATATCAATGTTAGAGTATATCCTTGGGCACTTGAGACATCTAACGTAATTTTAGCACTTCCTAGACTTACTCCAATTTTTACTGCTCAGGCAAGGATGTTTTATAGAATTGTACTACGGGAGTTGCTCAGGTTATTCTTAAGCAGACAAGGTAAGGGTAGTATTAGGGTTACGGAGAATAATATTAGCAAGATATGCAAGGAGCATAATATAACATTAGAAGACCTTTACAACTTCATGCTACAGACATACGAGAGTGACA
>JAMOMD010000239.1 GCA_027068725.1 Thermoproteales archaeon
ATTAATTACGAGCTGCTGCTCAACAACGACTTTCTTTGCTCTGACTTCGCTTGTGACTACTTCAGGTGCTGTAATGTTCTTTACAATCAACGTTAGTGATGATGCGTTAATAACATTGTTTAGAGGACCAATTACGAACTTCTTTACCCATCTAGTACCATTCCAGTACCAGAATGTTAGCTCCTTGTTAGGTTCTGTATAGTTTATCTTCCAGTCAAGACTTCCTGTAAGTACTATGTTTGTTGCGTAGATTATTCCGCCAGTTGCGTTTATATCACCGCCATTTGTATTAAGTTCTAACTTTCCTGTCTCTGGATTTATCATGAAGTACATGTTGTAGGTCTTGCCATTGCTCGTGTACTCAATCTCTAGTGCTCTATATGTTGGATTGTACTCTATTTTCCATCCTGTTGGTGTTCCCTTGCTAGTAATTACGAAGTAGTCTGCTAAGACAGCTGCTGCGTATGCTCTAATATTTCCATATACGTCAAGCTTGTACTTTGGTGTCTCTGTGCCTATGCCAACAGCAGTCGCGTTTGGGTTTGCGTACAGGTAATTACCGTTCCAGAACCAGTCATTGTCAAAGTACGCACTTGTTCCTCCTGACGTTCCTGATGTTCCACTAGAGGAGCTTGAGCTTGATGTTCCTGACGTGGCTCCTGTACTTGATGTTGTTTTCTGTGTGCTTGTGACGTATGGTAGGCTTGATGTTGCGTATCCTGGCACGTAGTATGTCTTTGTTATTGTTATCTGTGCGATGCCTGGACTGAGTAGGAGTAGTACTCCTACTGCTGCTAGTGCAATGAGTATTAAGACTAGGACATTTCTGTTCATACTATCTCGCAGAATGAATTTAATGTTTATAAGGTGAGCGGAAAAACCTTGAGAAAGTTATACTTTCGCAAGAAGAGAAATTTCACCTATGGGAACAATATTTTCTCATAAAACTTTTAATACATTTGTTGCACGTGTTACATCAGTTACTTGAATAGTGGGTCTAGAAGAACTACCTGAGCTATATTACCAACAAGCTGCTTAAACTTCTCTGCTTCTGCTCTACTTCCTGCAACAACTCCCCAGTGCATTGGTATTGCTATCTTTGGTTTAATCATCTTAACAGCCTCAGCAGCCTCTTCAGGAGTCATAACGTAGACTCCACTAACTGGCAGAAGTGCAATATCGACTTTTCCTTCAAGACTCTTCATCTCTTCTATAACATCTGTATCACCTGCATGGTATATCCTGACACCTCCAATCTCAATAACGTAGCCAACCCTGTTATCCTCCTTTGGATGGAACACCTTTCCTGGTGCTCTAAACTTGTTAACATTATACGATGGAACAGTTAGTACCTTCACATCCTTGATAGTTACTTCCTGATTAGGCTTGACGTACACTATCTCTCCTACCTTGCCTCTAATCTGCTCAAGACATTTTCTAGCAATTTCAGGACCTACAGCTACGGTATCTGACTTTGCTACCTTTAGAATGCTTGGTGGGTCACAGTGATCAAAATGTTCATGTGTCACAAACACAATGTCAGCCTTTGGAAGATCTGCACTAGGTATCTCGTAAAGGTCAATGTAGATCTTCTTGTCAGGTGTCTCTATTAGGAATCCTGCATGTTTTAGCAATGTTATCTTTACGTTGCCGTACTCGAACGTGCTGACCATACGTGATTTATTACTGTAAAGAACTCTATGTAAAGCATTAAGCTAGTCCTCTCCTCTTCCTGAAGAAGTCTACAAGTGCCTTTCCTGAGATTACGGTGAATGAGATTGCTGCAACAAGTCCCATTGCTGCAGTTGCTGTCCAGGGAGCATCAAGCAGCTTCAAGATCAGGGTCAAGTCAAGGTATAGCAGTGGGCCAAGCAGCGGGATCACACCAAGTAAGCTCAGTGCTGCTAACTCTAGACCAACTACTAGTCCCTGCACTGGTCTACCAATGGCTACTCCCGTCAGTGCTCCCGTGAGCACGGTCAGGATAGGGTAGATCGATAGTAGGAGTAGGAGTTTTCTGAGATAGTCCACGCTACATCATTGAGAGAACCCACCTAATTCCTCTCCTCTCAAGTTCTCGACGCACAACATCTTCAACAGGTTCATCAGGATCGAGCACAAGTCTGATGAATGTACCTGTCCTACCTATCTCAGCTCTCCTAGTCAGCATCTGAACTCTCTCAAGTACAACATCAATAGACACGCCAAGAAGCTCAGCAACTTCATGCTCTCTTCCAATTATACACCACTCAACATGTCCCTTCTCTGTTGGCTGAATAAACATGAGTCTCTTATTGACACCAGGTACTCTTCTTCCACTCTCAAGCTCCTGAAGTTTAAGCATTCCACTGAACCTGTAGAACTCTTCCTCGACTTTGCTTAGCCTAACTATGGGCAGCGTGACTACTTGTTCTTCTTCAGGGTCCAGATATATGTATAGCTTAGGTGTAGTCTTTGGCGTAGCCATCACTAGCTCAACGTGACTTATCTTGAAACCACGAGACTCGAGAAGAGTCTTCACTATTGAGTAAGGTACAGGACTTAGTAGCACAACATCAACATCACTATCAGGACTAACATCTCCACGTGCAACAGAGCCATGAACAATAGGATCAAATTCTCTCAATGCCTGCATTATTCTGAGCGCTTTCTCACGCTTCTCTCTCAGCACTTTCCAATGTTCTTCACTGTAGATAACTTCTCTTTCCTGACCTGGTCTCTCAGGTCTAGGATAAGACACTGAGTATAACTATAGAATACTGATAAGACTAATCACGTGAATGAAAGAGAAGCTAAGACTAAGATGGTCGTGGACACGGTCAGTACTTCGTGACTTGCCTAAGGAAGATCTTGAGAAGCTTCTGAAGTTGCCAAATGTGAGGGAGTCACCTTTCTACACGAGACTTAGAGGAAATAAAGTACAGTGCACTCTCTGTCACAGAAGGTGCATACTAGACGTTGGTCAGGTTGGAACATGTGGTGTGCGCGTAAACATAGATGGTAAATTATACACAGTCACTTACGGACTTCTGACAGCCGTAGAGTCAAGACCTATGGAGATCAAGCCATTCTTCCACTATTACCCAGGCTCGACTGCCCTCACCATAAGCACGTGGGGATGCACTTTCCCCTGCGCATGGTGTCAAAATTGGCATCTCTCAAAGTACGCATTCTTTGACCGTGGCGAGTACTATACACCTGACGAAATTGTGACAAAAATGGAACTTGAAGGAGATGAAGGAATAAACGTAAGTTTTAACGAGCCTACACTCCTAACAGAGTTCTGTATTGACGTATTTAAGAAAGCTAGAAGTAGAGCTCTACATCTATCATATAACACGAATGGATATCTAACAGAAGAAACAGTTAAAGCCCTTCACGAAGCAGGAATGGATGGAGCAAATGTTGATATAAAAGGTGGAAAAGAAACATACAAAACATGGCTATGCGCAGACTTTGACAAATATTGGAGTACTGTAACAACAATGAAAAAACTTGGCATACATCTAGAACTGACATATCTAGTAATTCCAGGTGTAAATGACGAAGATTATCCTGAAATAATTGAGAAAATACTGCGAGATCTTGGACCAGAGACACCGCTACATGTTACGCGTTTCCATCCTGATCATGTTCTTCTAGATGCTAAACCAACACCAGTAGAGAAACTTGAAGAGATAGTAAAATACGCAAAGAAGCAGGGCCTAAAATATGTGTACATTGGTAATGTTCCCGGTCATCCATTTGAACATACCTACTGTCCAGAATGCGGAAAAGTTCTAATTAAGAGATATGGAACACATGTAATAGAGATTAAACTAAACTTCAGAGATGGCAAGCCGATCTGTCCAGAATGTGGAACAGAGATCCATATTAAAGGGATGCCTAAACGAACAGGCGGGCATATAGCAATGATGCAATTATAAGTGCAGTAACTATCAGGTAAATTATAGAAATCATATGAAACCTTCTCAAAAATCCCGGATTTCTAGGACCAACATATGTCCTGTACGCAATCAAGTTAGCTAAACTAGCAATAAGCGTACCATTACCACCAACATTAACTCCATAAAGTAGAGGAACATAAAGTGACGTAAAGTGCATTAATAAGACCGTTGCTGGAACGTTACTAATGACCTGTGATAACAAAATAGATGTTGCATATATGCTCTCTGGACTTCTCAAGAATGTACTCATGAAGCTCTTCAAAAAGTATATTCGCGACAGCATTCCAAAATCAATAAACATCAAGAAAATTATGGCAAGTAAACTCCAGTCTGCTCTATACACAACTCTTCTATCAACAATTAAGAACAGGATGAGAGATGCGGGAACTGCTAGATATGATAGTTCTCTAATATGCCTAAGCGGTGTTGCAAGCAATAACACTACTAGAATAAGTGTTGCAAATGATGCAGTAGCTAGCTTCTTATTAAACATGTGCATGCCTAACTTATCCACTCGTAAAATTGCTTCCTCCTTTCGAAAAGATACTAGCACAAATGCAATAAGTATTAAGAACATTATTGCAACAGGTACTGACATTATTTCAATAAATTTCAGAAATGGAACATGATAGTGATGTAGAATTATCAAATTCTGCGGGTTTCCTATTGGTGTTAGACTTGAACCTACGTTTGCAGCAATTGCAGCAAATATTGCTAAGTCACTAAGATCTTTCTCGAGCATGCACGCAATTGCTGATAGAAGTGGCACAAGTACTAGTAGTGATATATCATTAGTTACTGCTGGTGCAAGTGCAAATACTGTGAGAGTGTATGCAATTGATAGGTTTCTAATATTCTTGCATTTTAAAATGATCCTAGCTGCAATATATGATAGAAAACCTGACAATTCAAGTCCTTTAACTGCGAGTAATATTACTAACAGGTTTGCAAGTGTTTTCCAATCAATTAATTGTATGAGCTCTGCTGGGCTAGGCTTGAGGTATGTTAGAAGTATTATTAGAAGAAGTACAAGAGCAATAAGGAGTGGGTCCTTGGCTCTTCTCGAAGTCACCTAGTCCCGTAGTGTTAGACCTATCAAAAAACCTTTGATGTCACATCATTGGGATGTGCAATCTCTTGCTTGTTGAGGTTCTCTCTATGTTTCTCCTATACTCCTCGAAGAGGTCTTCCTGATGAGGTGATAGAGGAGTTATTTCCTGAGCGATCAATGTCTTGACGTCGTATATGAGGAATCTTCTCTTGACCTGTGCTTTAACAGCTACAACTGTTCCTTCTCTAATTGCTCTTCTGTCAATGTTGTCAAAGTGGACTACAATGATCTCAGAGGTCTTGTGGATAGGACTTATGTAGACCTCAACAGAGATTCTATTCTCTTCAATACGAATAACCTTGCCTATGACGCAGACTCTGCCCATTTTAAATTACAGCGACGGTGAGAATTAAAGGGTTTACTCAAGCTTGTTCATTGCTCATTTATGAGGAGCACCGCGGTAGCGCTCGTTATCATAGTGCTCATCGTTGTTGCATGGGGATTCATAGGCATAATAGTGAAGGCAGCAGAAAGTCTCCTCTCGCCAACAGGACAGGTAGCAGTCAGGTATGCTCTATCCTTCTTATCCTTTCTACTGCTCGTAATCTCACTCAAGTTCTATAGACCAGACCTACAGGGAGTGAACTACCTAACAAGAGTATCATTTCTACGTTTCAAAAGATATGCTGTCCCAAACATAATAGTAATACTTCTAGGAGCTCTCCTAGGCTTTGGCATATCGATACCAGCATTCTTCATATCAGTCGCTCTCTGTGGAGTATATGTAACATACGTAATTGGAATAAGCCTAACAATAATAACAGTATCAATACTCAGAGTAATAACAGGAGAAGAATTTCTAACAAGATACAAGATAACATATCTGACACTTCTAACACTAATGATAATAACAACACTCACGTTAACTCAAGTAAACATCAGCGGTCTCTGGTCAACTATCCTATTTGCAACAACGTGGGGAGCATACATGTGGGTGATAAGTCACATCAATAGAGGACATGGAGACACTATAGAACAAATATACACATCCTGCATAGACATGTCATTTGCAACAGGCGTGGGCTTACTATCAGTAATGACTACACTAAACATATCGTTTAACAAACTTATGAGAGACATAGTCTGGTCAGTAGCTAACCCAATATTACTAACATTAGTAATAATCGGCCTAGTATTCTTATGTACAGTACTGCCATACATAGCAACCTGCATAATACTAAGTCAAGAACCGGCTCTCGTAATACACTTCTCTATCCTACAGTACCTTGAGGTAATTCAGGGTCTGCTCTTCGGAATATTCTACTTTAGAGAACTCTCACTAACATTACAGACAGTACTATACCTGGTAATAAGTCTCGTAAGCCTAATAGCATGCATGATACTTAGAATGAAAGAAATATCCTAATACACGCGAAACATTTCAGGAAGAAGGATCAGTTCATGAACGGTTAATCACCGCTCATCAAGGCCAGAGCTCATCATTCACTTTAACGTGAATAGTAGGGGGAGATATTAATCTTCACGTGAGAATGAGAACCTGTCCCTTCTGAAAATTTTGTATTGGAAGTTTGTACGAAAAATAGTTGAGAACTATGCCAAGATCAGGATCGTGATGGTGATGTTAGACTGCTGTTGGTAGTGGCTGTGTGCTTACCCACAGTATCTGTGGTGGTGTTGTTGGCCATGTTGGTGGTCTTGGTCTGACTGGGAATCTCATCATGACTAGCCTCTTCACTGGTCCTGGGACTGTTCCATCTAGTATTATGTAGGGTCCTGGTATGATGCCGTAGTGCTTGAATCCTCCTGCTGGAGTTACCTCTTTTCCATCTTTTCCAATCTTCAGGATTCTCTTATTGAACTCGGTTCTCTTGTGGAATCCGCACTGGCCAGCACGTGGAATCGTGAACATTGGGCCAGGTGCCTGTGGTCCTACTGATCCTCCTTTTCTACATCCCTTCCTGTGCTTGTGCCATCTTGGTCTAATGACTACGCCAAATCTCTTGACGACGCCCTGGAAGCCTTTGCCCTTTGTGACTGCTGTCACGTCGACGTACCATCCGTCCTGGAACACGTCCCACACGTTGATCTCCTTGCCAAGGATTGACCAAGCGTAGTCCAGTATCTGCTTGATGTCGTCTACACCGCCAATGGGTATCTCGAAGATCTCGGGAGTCTTCTTACCTATTCCTGATAGCCATGGCTGTGTGCAGCATATTGCACGTACCTCTGTGATTATGTCTACCTTGTCCTTAATTCTCTCCCACATCTTCTGTGGATCAATCTTGTCAGGTAGCGTTGGTACTCTTCTCCTAACCTTGTTTAGAACGTCCTCAGGAAGGTCAGCCCATACCTCGCCAACAGTGAGCTCAGCCACCTTCACTGGGTCAAATGTGTAGCATCTGAATCCTAGTATCCTGAGAGGTGGAGCATCGAGTATTGTGACTGGTCGAACGATCTCCTTTCCATAGAATGGGCTTGTCTGCCTGTCGTCAATCATCACGACGTGAGCCATGCCTGCCTTGTATGCTGCGAAGCCTAGGAGCATTGGCTTGCCGAGCTTGGGATCGACCCATGTCCTGAACTTGGCAACAATCTCGCTAGCACGCTTCCTTGGGTAGAATGCCATTGAGCCTCTGCGTGGCCTGTTGATCTTAAGACCCATGGAAGCTCAGCCCTTGAGTACAAGCTAATTTTTAACCCTTACTAACTGGCTAATAGACGAGCACTAGCTAAGTCTATCGACAGCTCGTGATCTAACATTTATAATAATTGAGGAATGCTTGGTGAGACGCCATGCATTTTCGGAACATCAGGAATGTGCCAGCGCTCTTCTTCGTATTCCCTAGCGTAGGCTATGCAGTATTCTTCATCGGTACATCACTCAAGCTACACGAGCTCTCCTACAGTGGAATAACGATCGGAGTAACCTATGCAGCATTTCACCTATCATCAATGATCGGTAGCCTGATAATACCGAGATCGCTGTACAGGTACTACAACATCTTTCTCGCTCTCTCAGTAATAATTCTAGTACTTGCCGGAATCTCTGTTGCACTAACAACGTCTTGGCTAGTAATACTCGGTCTCTTCAGCATAATTGGCCTACTCTACTCTGCGCTTGGTCCAGCACTGACCTACGCAATGACAAGACAGGAAAATGACATGAGAAAGATGCTTGTTGCACTTACTGTCCCGCAGAACCTTGGATGGAGTGTAGGTTTTCTCGTTGGTGCACTAGCATGTTTCATATTTAGGAGCTTGAACATGGCCTTCATAGTTGCTTCACTGTCAGCGCTTCCAGCACTTGCTTTCCTGAAGCCTCTCCTAAACATGTTGAATAGAGCAAACCTGAGAGAAGGAAAGTCACGTATAGAGAAGAGAAGTAGCGCGAGAGGGCTAGTCAGGATGGTGTTGCTGTTCTACAGCTCAGTACTTTTAGGATTTTTTGCAAGTAGCATATTCTTCACGGCTCTACCTCCTCTACTGTCTAAGCTAGGTCTATCAAATTTCGAGATCTATACAGCACGCACAGTTGGTGCCTTCTTAGCAACACTTTCCTACGTGATAACAATAGACGCAATGCTCAGACACGTCAGGAAGGTTCTTGTTCGTGTTGCACAGAGCA